>CAZAHX010000173.1:2876-4790 GCA_964485005.1 uncultured Acidimicrobiaceae bacterium
ACGTTGACGGCGTCCTGACCGGTCATGGCGTCCACCACCAGGAGCACCTCCGCCGGGTCGGCCGCCTTCTCCACGACTGCGAGCTCCTTCATCAGCTCCTCGTCGATCTGGAGCCGGCCGGCCGTGTCGATGATGATCACGTCGCGGCCAGTCCTCACCGCCTCCTTCCGCGCCGACTTGGCCATTTTGAGCGGCTTCGACGTCCGGTCCGCCAGGACGGGCACCCCGATCTGGCCCCCAAGGGTCTCGAGTTGGTCGACGGCCGCAGGCCGCTGCAGGTCGGCGGCCACCAGAAGAGGCTTCTTCCCCTGGTCCGTGAGCAGCCTGGCCAGCTTCCCCGCGGTGGTGGTCTTACCCGAGCCTTGCAGCCCCACCATCAGGATGGTGAGGGGCACCGGGCCCTTCTCCAGACCCACAGTTTGGCTGCCCAGGGTCTTCACCAGCTCCTCGTGAACGATCTTGATCACCTGCTGGCCGGGCGTGATCGACTTCGACACGTCCTCACCGACCGCCCGCTCCCGTATCCGGTCGAGGAAAGCCTTGACCACTCCTAGGTTGACGTCGGCCTCGAGCAGGGCGATCCGCACTTGGCGCAGGGCCTCGTCGATGTCCTTCTCGGACAGCTTTCCCTTGCCGCGCAGACCGGCGAAGACCGCTTCGAATCGCTGGGTGAGGGTGTCGAACATCGTCATATAGGTTATGGGGGATGCCGTTCCAACTCGACACCGTGTTCGTAGGTGTGAGGTATTGCTAGACCCGTGACCGACAGCAAGCGGGCGAAACCCGTACCCGGCTGCCCGGAGCCCGTCGGGTATGCCCTGTGGCATCTCGAGGAGGCGAGGGATTGGACCCTGGCCTATGTCGACGGTATCTCCCAGGAAGCATTGGATCTCACCCCGGTTGGCCACAGGCACAGCGTGGCCACCCTCCTCTATCACATCGCCGTCTTCGAGGTCGACTGGGTCTACACCGACGTGCTCGGCAACGAGTACGACATGGAGCGTCGCATCCCGGGCTGTCCACCCGAGGTGGCTGCCGTCCTCCCCTATCCCCTGCTCCTCGACGACGGCAGCTACTCCCCGGTGAGTGGTGAGCCCTTGACGACCCACCTCGATCGTCTCGCTGTGATTCGCCGCCATCTCATCGAGGTCTTCAAGAACATGGACCTCGAGAAGTTCCGAACCCCTCGTCCCAGCGGTGACATCGCGGTGACTCCGGAATGGGTCCTCATGCACCTGGCCCGTCATGAATCTGAGCACCGGGGTCAGATCTGGGTGGCGCGCATGGCCGCCGAGGCCTCGAAGTCCGCCGAGTCGCCGTAACCTGGGAGGATGATCCCACGGTCCATCGAAGAGTTGGCGGCGGAGCTCGACCGGCAGAACTACTTCGCCGGCGAGGACCTCACCGTCGCCATGCATCTCGCCCTTCAGCTGGGCCGACCCCTGTTCCTAGAGGGCGAGGCCGGCGTGGGGAAGACCGAGGCGGCCAAGGCGCTCGCCGCCATCTCCGGGGAGCCGCTCATCCGACTTCAGTGCTATGAGGGTCTCGATGTGAGCCAGGCCCTCTACGAGTGGGACTACGCCCGGCAGATGATGGAGATCCGGCTTCTCGAGGCTCGAGGAGAGGGAGCAAAGGCGCAGGCCAAGGACATCATGAGCCGGGAGTTTCTCATCGCCAGACCCTTGCTCCAGGCCATCGAGGCCAGCAGCGACGGACACCGGGCCGTGCTCCTCATCGACGAGCTCGACCGAGCCGACGAGGAGTTCGAGGCATTCCTCCTCGAGCTCCTCTCCGACTTCCAGGTCACCATCCCGGAGATCGGGACCATCGAGGCCGAGGCCTCTCCGATCGTGGTCCTGACCTCCAACCGGACCCGGGAGATCCACGACGCCCTGAAGCGCCGCTGCATCTACC
>CAZAHX010000174.1:0-4769 GCA_964485005.1 uncultured Acidimicrobiaceae bacterium
GGTCAAGAGGTCGCCGGTTCAAATCCGGCCAGCCCGACTCTCGGAAATCTCAGCCGGCCTCTCGAATCGCCTCCCAGATCCGGGCGGGGGTCAGTGGCATGTCGATGTGACGGATGCCGTAGGGGGCGAGCGCGTCCATCACGGCATTGACGATCGCCGGGGTGGACCCGATGGTGCCCGCCTCCCCGATCCCTTTCGCTCCCAGCGGGTTCTCCGGTGTGGGCGTTTCGGTGTGGTCCACCTCGAACGAGGGCAGGCTCCCCGCGGTGGGGATCAGGTAGGTCATGAGATTGCCGGTGAGCGGGTTGGCGTCCTCGTCATAGCGGAACTGCTCGTACAGCGCCTGACCCAGTCCCTGGGCCACCCCACCGTGGACCTGGCCGTCGACCACCATCCGGTTGAGGATGGTGCCGGCGTCGTCGCAGGCAACGTGTCTGAGCACCCTCACCTCCCCCGTCTCGGTGTCGACCTCGACCACCGACAGATGAGTGCCGAACGGGAAGGTCGCCTCCGCCTGCTCCCATCGGTCCTCGGCCCTCAAACCGGGATCCATCCCGTCGGGGAGGTTGTCGGGATCGGAGGCGATCGTGGCGATCTCCGCCAGCGTCATCGCTGAGGTCGGGACGCCGACGACACCGATCAGCCCGTCATCGAACTGGACTACGTCATCGACCGAAGCCTCGGCATGGTGAGCGAACACCTCCCGCGCTCTTTCGACGACGCCCGCCCCGGCTCGCAGTATCGCCGAGCCCGACATCTGCAGGGAGCGTGACGCCATGGTCCCTCCGCCGTCCAGGATCACATCGGTGTCCCCCTGCACGAACCGGATCTGCTCGATGGGGATCTTCAGCAGCGACGAGGCGACCTGGGAGAAGGTGGTCTCATGACTGTGGCCCTGGGAGACCGCACCCGAGTAGATGGTGGCGGTACCGTCGTCGTGGACCTCGACCGCCCCCCAGTCGGTGCGTGCCGCGGCCGCCGTGATCTCGACATACGACCCCAGGCCGATCCCCAGCTGGGTCCGATCACCCCTCTCGCGCCGCCGGGTCTGCTCCTTCCTCAACTCCTTGTATCCGGCTATCAGAAGGGCGAGGTCGAGTGCCGCCTGGTAGTCGCCGGAGTCGTAGCGCTCGTCGACCACGGTGACATGGGGGAAGTCGTCCTTGGGAATGAAATTGCGAACTCGAATCTCGGCGGGGTCCATGTCGAGCTCACGGGCCAGTTGGTCGAGGGCACGCTCCAGCGCCATCGTCGCCTCGGGTCGACCCGCACCCCGATAGGCGTGCACGGGCGTGGTGTTGGTGAGCACGGAGCGCCACAGGAACTCGATTCTGGGGATTCGATAGGGGCCGGCCGCCATTCGCCGGGTGAACGTGGGCAGAAAGGCGCCGAACAGCGGATAGGCCCCGGCGTCCTGGGTCACCCGCATGGAGAGCCCGGTGATCACTCCGTCGCGGCTCGCTCCGAGACGGATCTCCTGAGTCTGGGCCCGGCCCTGGGCCATGGCCTGCAGGTTCTCGGTGCGGGTCTCCTGCCAGCGCACCGGGCGACCCAGATCGAGGGCGATGGCGGCGCAGAGCGCCTGCTCGGGGTAGAGGGGGATCTTGGGTCCGAACCCGCCACCGATGTCGGGCACCTTGACGTGGACGAGCGACGGGTCGAGACCGAGGACGGTGGACAGGGCTCGACGGTGGCCATGCGCCGACTGGCTGCCCAGCCACACTTCGATGCCGCCCTCCTCCCTGGGGACGGCGAGTGCTCCATTCGCCTCCATGGGGACGGCGGCGACCCGCTGGTTCACGACACGGGTCTCGACCACGACGTCGGCGCCGTCGAGGACACCCGGGTCGGGGTCTCCCTCGTCGTAGATCACATTGGTGCCGAGATCGGGGAAGAGCAGGGCGGCGCCGTCGGCCGCCGCTGCCTCCGGAGTGGCGAATGCGGGGAGCGGCTCCAGATCGACCCAGACCAGGTCGGCGGCATCTGCCGCCGCTTGTGGGCTATCGGCCACGACCACCGCCACGATGTCGCCGACGAATCGGGCCCGGTCTGATGCGATCAGCGGCCGGCGGGTCGTATCGGAGAGACCGGGGGCCCCGATCGGCAGAGGATTCACCTCGAACTCTCCTGCCACGTACACCTTGACCACACCCGGGGCCGACCCGGCGGCCTCGATTTCGACGGCTCCCAGCTCGGCATGGGGGACCGGCGAGCGGACAGGCAGCATCCAGAGAGCCCCCTCGACTTGCTTGTTCCCCAGGTAGGTGCCGAGACCGGTGATGAGACGCGGGTCCTCGACGCGCTTCACCACAGCTCCGAGAATGGATCCACCCATGACCGCAGGGTAATTGTCAAAGCCTGCGCCGACAGCCGAGCTCCCGTGACTAGTCCCTTCGCGCATCTGCGCTATGGCACCCAAGAACTCCGGCCGTTGTGCCGAAAGAGCACCGAGTGCTCGGTCCCGACCGCACACGGGTGCCGGAGTGCTTCACCGACCGCGCCGCGAATCCGCCACCCCAGGCGGGCTAGCCGGATAGATGCGACGGGTGTCGGTCACCGCCGGTCCGCCGGGGCCACCTGGGTGGGAGGACCCCGGCGCACCGGCGGATCATGTCTCAGGGAATGTGACGGGCCACTTCCCGACCAGATCTACGATCCCTCGTCATGCCTTTCGCAGCCCGTGCCATCTCGGCCACCAAGATCTACGGCGAGGACGCTACGGCCGTTACCGCGCTGGACGACGTCGATCTCGACATCGAGCGCGGCCGCTTCACCTCGATCATGGGCCCTTCCGGGTCGGGGAAGTCCACGCTCATGCACTGTCTCGCCGGTTTGGATCGGCTCACCTCCGGACGGGTGATGATGGGCGACACCGATCTGGGCACCTTGAGCGACGACCAGCTCACCCGACTGCGTCGTGACCGCATCGGATTCGTGTTCCAGGCCTACAACCTGATCCCCACCCTGACCGCCAAGGAGAACATCGAGCTGCCGGCGAGGATCGCCCGGGAAGACTTGGAACCGTCATGGCGTGACCAAGTGATCGCCACGCTCGACCTGTCAGATCGGTTGGATCACCGTCCCAACGAATTGTCAGGCGGCCAGCAGCAGAGGGTCGCGGCGGCTCGGGCGCTTGTTCGCAGCCCCGAGATCGTGTTCGCCGACGAGCCGTCGGGCAACCTCGACACCAGGTCCGCCGGCGAGCTTCTCTCCTTCCTCCGGCGCGCCGTCGACGAGTTCGGGCAAACCATCGTCATGGTGACCCACGATCCCGCGGCCGCGGCGTACAGCGACCGCGTGGTATTCCTCCGCGACGGCCGGCCGGTCCACGAGCTGGGCGACCCCACGGTCGAGTCGATCCTCGAGAGCGTCAAGAGCCTCGAGACCTGAGCATGCTTCGCATCAGTCTGCGAAATCTCTGGGAGCACAAGCTGCGCACGGCCTTACTCGGTGTCTCGATCATCGGTGGCGTCTCCTTCGTGGTCGCCTCCTTCGTGTTCACCGATTCGCTCTCTGCTGCCTTCGACCGGGTGTTCGCCGGTGCCCAGGAGGGCGTCGATGTCGTGGTCATGCCCGTCGCGGAGAGCGGGTCTTCTTCCCAGGAGGCGTTTCCGCTGATCGACGCGGAGATCGGGGAGTCGATCCGGTCGGTGGACGGGGTCGAGTCGGTGCGACCCAGTCTCCAGGGATTCGTCTCCGTCATCGAAGAGGAGCCGCGTGGCGGGTTCGCCCCTGACTTCGTCATCTCGTGGCCCGAGGGCCCCTCTCCCTTCGAACTGGACGGTGATGTGCCGATAGGCAACCAGGTGGTAGTGGACTCCGCGACTGCCGGGGATCGGGGGCTGGAGCTCGGGGACACCATCGAGCTGGCGGCGGTCTCGGCGGCGCAGCCGTTCGAGATCGTCGGCACCTTCTCTTTCGGTGCCGGCGAGTTCGGTTTGGGCGCCGGGTTCTTCGCCATGGAGTACCAGAAGCTGGCGGAGTTCCTCGGGGCCGAAGGCAAAGTCACCGGTTTCGACGTATCCGTGGATCCAGGGGCCGATTTGGCCACGGTGGTGGCCGACGTCGCTGCCGTCCTTCCCCCTGAGGCGAAGGCAGTCGACGCCCGCGAAGCAGCCGAGGAGGAGGCGGCCGAGCTACAGCAGGGCATCGGCTTCTTCAACACCTTCCTCCTCGTCTTCGCCGGGATCTCGCTCATCGTCGGGGCATTTGTCATGTACAACGCGTTCCGGGTCGTGGTGGCCCAGCGAGGGCGGGAGCTGGCCCTGTTGCGGTTGCTCGGGACCACCCGGCGCCAACTCGTGGGCTCGGTGCTCGGCGAAGCTCTGTTCGTCGGGACGATCGCCTCTCTGATCGGAGTCGGCTTCGGAGTCGTCCTCGCCATCGGGGTCAGGTCGCTTCTCGAGGCACTAGGCGGCTCTCTCCCCGATGCCGGTCTCGCCGTCACGCCGAGGACCGTCCTCGTCGGTGTCGGAGTCGGGCTGTTCACCACGGCGCTAGCCGCCCTGGCTCCGGCTCTCCGCACCACCCGGATCACACCCCTCGAGGCACTGAGAGATCAGCCCGAGCTGAGAAGGCTAAAGCCGTGGTGGGCGATCGTGGGGAGTGCGCTCCTCGTTCTGGCTCTGCTCCTCGTCTTCTGGGGCATCTCACGGGCGGCCGCCAACGCCGCGCTGACCGGGGACACCGAGCCGCTGATCATCGTAGCTTCAGGTTGTCTGCTCGCCTTTGGCGCCATCTTCGTCCTCGCCCGAACCGTGGCGCGACCC
>CAZAHX010000175.1:0-4756 GCA_964485005.1 uncultured Acidimicrobiaceae bacterium
GCCTATGCCGGATTCCCAGGTCTCGGCTCCCCGGAGCGAGAACTGTCCCACTGAAACCATCTTTGAGGGCTACCAGGGGAATCCATAAGGTCGAACAGGAGGGTGCCAGGAATCAGATATCGCCCATGGCGCCGGCGGGGATCCCCCTGGACGGTGCGTACCAGACGCTCCTAGCGAGGAGCACGTAGTCAGGTTGACAGCTGCCTGGCTCCGGTTACCCAGTCCCGTTCTCGAATCCAACCACGTGGTTCCTGAGAGTCCCGATCGATTCGATCTCCACCTCGACCGTGGCACCCGGGGTGAGCCAGGCGGGTTCGGGTTGGCCCAATGCGACGCCCGAAGGGGTCCCGGTGGCGATCAGGTCGCCGGGAAACAGGGTCGTGCCGGTGGAAACGAAGCTGACGATCTCTGCGACAGAGAACGCCATTTGAGCAGTGGAGCTGTCCTGGCGGACTTCACCGTCCACCCGACACATGATCGACAGTCGTTGCGGATCGGGTATCTCATCGGTTGTCGTCAGAGACGGTCCCACCGGGGAGAACGTGTCGAAGGACTTCCCTCTCGTCCACTGACCCTCCTTGAGTTGCACATCGCGTGCCGAGACGTCGTTGACGCATGTGTATGCGAACACATACGACAGGGCTTCATCGACGGAGACATCACGAGCCTCTCTCCCTATGACCACCCCCAGTTCGGCTTCATAGTCGACCTGGGTCACTCCTGGGGGAATGCGGATGGCCGCTTCATGGCCGATGACAGCACTCGGGTATATGGCGAATGTCAGTGGAGACTCGGGAAGGTCAGTCCCGGTCTCGGCGGCATGATCCCGGTAGTTGAGGCCGACCCCGATGATCTTCGACGGGCTCACAACCGGTAGCGTGGCGAAGCTCTCGACTTCGCCCAGAGGTTGGCCCACGGTCACTGTGCCATTTACCACCTCGACTGATTTCACCAGGGCGTCGCTGACCGTCACCAGTTGGGGTCCCTCCTCCGTCCTCACCCGCATCAACCTCATCGGAATGTTGTGACGTTCGTCATGGATACCTCATCGGGACGGTCTCTCGGGGCAACCGGGCTAGATCTACCGGGCACACTCCGGGAGCATCGACTTCAATCACCGATTTCGCCACATCTCCATAGGCAGCCTTCCATGCCACGGCGCCCTTGGCGACGATCATCGAAGCGTTGGCTGGGTCAATACCGAGATGGGTCACCTGTTCGACGTGAAATGGCGGTGTCGGCTTCGAAGTGACGACCACGTCGTTGCCCTCGATCGAGAGCCACGCGGTCGGGCCCATCGAGAACTCCAGACCTGCGCCCCAGCTCCCTCGCGACTTGTAAACGCCGTCGGAGAGTCGCTTCACCTCACCGGTCACATCGACCGGATCGCCATGCAGATCGTCGGTCTTGCCGCCCAACATGCCCTCGACGCGCGCGGCTTCGCCGGCCCGATGCGCTCGCTCGGCCACCTCAGGGTCGGCGATTATCACCAGAGCCCCGGTGACACCCTGAGCGAGAAGCTCGCGGAGGATCGCGGTGCCGTCTCCCGACGAGCCCCCGCCTATGTTGTCGGCGACATCGGCAAGCACCACAGGGTGCTCTCTCACTGTTCGAGCCTGTGCAACCGCTTCGGCAGGGCTCGGCCGGGAGACCGCGAATTGATCAGCCAACGCGTCAATCTCGTCGAGTACCCCGGCGATGAGACGCTCCGCAGCTTCATGCTGGTCGACTTGGCCGGTGACGAGAACGCTGATCCCGGCTCGTTCCACGTCGGAGTACCCGAACCCTCCCGCCACACACACCCGGTCGAGGGTCAGCTCGTCGGCGAGGGACCTGGCCGTCTCGATGATGTCCGCCATGGGCGAGGTCTCGGTGGCTTGGGCCAGCGGGCACACCAGCAGCGGGTGCTTTCCTATCCGGGTTCGCAGCCGCTCCCCATTGAGGAGGCGATCCAGCACCTCGGTCGCCTCACGGCCTCTCTCGAACATGTCGACGTGTGGGTAGGTGTCGTAGCAGATGACGACATCGGCAAGGGCCACGAACTCCGGCGAGGGGTTCCCGTGGAAGTCGAGGACACATACGATTGGGACGACCCCGACGTGCTTTCTCACCAGTTCCAGCGTGTCCCGCTCGAAGTCGGGATGCCCCCAGGCCACCATGGCTCCATGGAGATTGACCAACACACCGTCGAGTTCACCGGCACTCTGCTGCTCCTCCGCGAGACGGCCGAGCAGCCATCCCGCTGTCTCCTCGTCGGGTGGACCCGCCGGCCAGGCACCGGCGGAGAAGATGGGGACCACATCGTGGTTGTCGGTCCCGGCGATGAAGCCGCCGACGACCGACTCAGTCCCGGTGTGATGATCCAGAAGCTCACCACCAGTGAGCAGCTCGTAGGCCTCGAAGTCGCCGCGGGTGGTGACCCGGGGCGAGTAGGTGTTGGTCTCATGCCACATGCCGACGATGCCGACCCGGCTCACGAGACGAAGCTCCTCATGGCCTCGTCGACCCGGGACAGAGTCTCTTCGACGTCGTCTTCGGTGTGGGCGGCGGACACATACCAGATGCCCCGACCTGCCACCCACACTCCGTGGTCGATCAGGAGGTCGACGAGCGCTTGATAGGCGTCGGCGTCGAGACGGCCCAGGTCGGCATGGCTGGTGATGGGACCTTCGCCGATCCCGGCATGGAATGCCATGGGCAAGCCCTGGATGTTGAGCGGGATGGAGTACGTTTCCGCCATCTCGGCCAACCCGGTCTTGAGGCGCTCGCCGATCCGGTCGAGGGTTTCATATGGGGGGTCTTGGGTGAGGCTGTCGATAGCTGCGATGACCGCGGCACAGGCCATCACGGAGGCGTTGAACGTCCCGGAGTGGTTGATCGCACCGGTTCCGATATCAGCCATCAGCCCTCCCCTGCCGGCGAATGCCGACACCGGCCAGCCGCCGGCCATCGCCTTCCCGTATGTGGCGAGATCGGGGGTCACTCCATATCGCTCCGCGGCGCCGCCGAGGGCGACCCTGAACCCCGATATCACCTCGTCGAATATCAGGACGACGCCGTGTCGGTCACATGCTGCTCTCACTCCCTCCAGATAGCCGGGGCCTGGCTCGATGGAGCCGGCGTTGAGCATCACCGGCTCCATGAGTACGGCGGCTATCTCGTCGGAGTGCTCGTCGAGCAGCCGTTCGACGGCGTCGAGATCGTTCCATTGGAGGGTGAAGGAGTCGCCGAGGTGAGAGACAAGCTGGCCCCGGCTCGCCGGTACCGCCAAACCGTCTTCGAACTTGGCCAGCACGTTGTCGAGCCAGCCGTGGTAGTGCCCGGTGAATCGGACGAACTTGTCCCGGCCGGTCGCCGCCCGGGCCACTCGCAGCGCGGCTTGAACGGACTCGGTTCCGGACACTCCGAAACGGACTTGGTCTGCCCATCCCACGGCTTCGAGCAGTCGCTCCCCGGCCTCCACTTCGTAGACGTGCTGGGCGCCGTAGACCATCCCCTTGCGGCTGGCTTCCTCGACGACGTCGAGAACACGGTCGGGCGCGTGTCCGAGGAAGTTGGGACCCTGCCCCAGGAGGTAGTCGATGTACTCGTTGCCGTCTACGTCCCAAAGGCGCGACCCTTTCCCCTCCCTGAAGAAGACAGGAGGACCGAGGAGTCTCACGTTGGAGTTGACTCCCCCGGGAAACAGCGACGAGGCCCGGGCCCGGAGATCGGCGGAGTCGTAGTTGCGGCGAGGGGCGCTCGAGGATGTCATTGGTCTGTCCTTTGCTCGCTTACCAACACGTGGGGCCGTTGCGATCGGGGGCTGGAGCTGGAAGTCATGTGATATCGATGTTGATCGTCTTGAGCTGGGTCATCTCTATCAGGCTCCATCGCCCTCCGATGCGGCCCGTCCCGCTCTTCTTGCCGGAGTACCCCCCGAAGGGAGTGTGGGGCTGCCAGTAGGCCGTCGACTCGTTGACATTGACCACCCCCGTCTCGAGGGCCTCGGCCACCCTCATCGCACGACCGACGTTGGTGGTGAAGACACTCCCCACCAATCCGGTGCTCGCCCTGTTGGCCAGACTGATCGCCTCGTCCTCGTCGTCGAAGCCCATGACCGCGGCGACCGGGCCGAAAGTCTCCTCCGACTCGATCAACATGCCCGGTGCGACGTCGTTGATGACCGTCGGGGCGTAGTAGAGATTGGTGGGGTAGCCGGACACCCGCTCCCCACCGGTGACCACCGACGCCCCGCGGCTGACGGCATCCTCGATGTGGGCATCGATTCGGGAGGCGCCCACCTCGGCGATGACCGGCCCCATGGTGGTCTGGTCGTCGAACGGCGAGCCCAGGTGAATGCTCTGTGCATGACCCTTCAGACCTTCGACGAGGGCGTCCTGAATGGCGTGATCGACCAGGATCCGCTCCACCGAGTCGCATATCTGACCGGCGTTGGCGAAACAGCCAAACCCGATCTTGTCGATCAGCACACTGATGTCGGCGTCGTCGAAGACGATCACCGGGCAATTGCCTCCGAGCTCGAACAGGAGTGGCTTGCCGGCGGCAGCCCTGGCCACGATCTCGCCGGTCCTGCTACTCCCGGTTAGGCCGATCGCCACTATGCCATCGTGGGAGGCGATGACTCCTCCGATCTCGGAAGGCTCGCCCAGCAAGAGATTGACCGTTCCACGCGGTGCTCCGGCGTCGACGAAGCATTGAGCCAGGTGCATCGCGGTGATCGGTGTGAGCTCGGAGGGCTTCCACACCATCCCGT
>CAZAHX010000176.1:0-4755 GCA_964485005.1 uncultured Acidimicrobiaceae bacterium
CGCCCTGGTGCGCCGGCTCATCCAGGAGGACTATCGGATGGCGGTCACCTACCTGTTGCCCGACGAGGCCGCGGTCTTCGAGTCGGAGTTCGAAGTCGACGAGGAGCGGCTGACCCTGACCCGTGTCGACTGCACCAACCCCGAAGCGGTCAACACCTTCGTCAAGGGAGTGGCGGCGCGGTGGGGCCAGATTCACGGTCTCTGCTCTCTGGTGGGGGGTTGGGCCGGCGGTCGTGACGTCGAGGAGACCGACGATGTGCGCTTCGAGCGGATGCTCGATCTCAACCTTCGCTCCGCCTTCTACGCGGTGCGTGCGGTGGTTCCCTACCTGAGGGAGGCCGAGTGGGGCCGCATCGTCCTGGTGGGGAGTCGGGGCGCGGTCGACTACCCGTCGGGCCAGGCGGCCTTCAACATCGCCAAGGCCGGAGTGGTGGCCTTGGGCAAGACGGTGGCCGAGGAGCTGGACGGCACCGGAGTCACCGCCAACGTCCTCATGCCGTCGGTGATCGACACCCCGGCGACGAGACGGTCCCTCCCTTATGCCGACTATGTCAACTGGCCGACACCCGATGAGATCGCCGCCATCGCCCACTTCCTCCTCAGCGACCAGTCAGGGGTCATGAACGGGACGCTTCTCCCCGTCTACGGCCGGGCGTAGGTCACTGCAGCTCGAGCCACTCGCCGTGGTGATGGGCCCGGCCGATCGTCTCCCACCCGTCACCGGAGTCGATCCTCAGCTCCGCTCCCTCCCCGTCCATCCCGATCAGCTCCAGCCAGACCCGATGCAACGGGCGCTCTAGCCGCGCCTCTCTCACGATCTCCTCGATCTCTTCCCGCTCCTCGGTGGTGAGCTGGTTGAAGGTGAACGAGTTCATCACCACCGCCGGCGCACCGGCGGGAAGCCGGTCCAGCACCGAGGCCAGGGTCTCCACGGCGTCGCCGGCCACGAGTTCGATAGGCAACCCCTGCGTAACTCGAAGCGCTTCCCTCAGGCGAGTGCGCCTCTCCTTCGCCTCCGGCCAGACCAGGGCCTCGAGCCAGTCGCGGTCCTCGGGGTCGTCGGGGTCCATCGGATACAGGTCGAGACCCACCCGGGAAAGCACTTGGATGGACCGGGGCACGGGTGCACTCCCCCTCAGCCCTGCATCGAGGGACACCGTCGACTCCGGGCCCCATTCGAGGTAGTCCCCCCAGCGATAGTGATAACGGTCGAGCGCCAGGTTCAGCCCGGCACTGGTCCCGATATCGACGAGATGGAAGGCGTCGCGGGCTCCGGCCCAGATGGCAGGAAGCAGCGCCACACATCGGCGCGCCTCGTTGGTCTGGGTGTGACGCTCCCGGCCGATGGCCACCAGCTCCCCCTCATGCTCCAGAAGGAACCGGGAGAAGACCGGGTCGATGTCTTCTACCGGGCGGGGCCGCTCGGTGAGGCTGGGATAGAACTCGGCGAGTGGATGACCGGGGCGACGGATCAGCAGGTACTGGACCCCGGCAAGCAGGACGTTCGGCGGAGGTGTGTGCTCGACGCGGTTGATCACCCGGAGCAGCTCCTCGCTTCCGGCAATCACCCCGGCGAGATGGGTGTACAGGGGGGAAGAGGCGGTGTGGACCGCCCAATTCGCCATGTATTCCGGCGTTACGGGATTGCTGTTCAAAATCTCCCCCGGCGATAGGCGGTCGCCAGGGCGTCGGCATACTCGTTCCAGCGGTTGCCACTGTGGGCCGGGATCCAGCGAATGTTGGCATTGGGGCGCTGGCGCGCCAGGGCGTAGGCCTCCTTCACCAGCTCCAAGTTGGCGATGGGGCCGGACGACTTCTTCCTCCACCCCCGTGCCTTCCACCCCTCCGCCCACTTGGTGAGGATGTTGACGACGAGTTGGGAGTCGGTGTAGACGTCGATCTCGGCGTCGTGGGGGATCATGCGCAGCCCGGCGATCATCGCCTTCAGCTCCATCCGGTTGTTGGTGGTGTGCGCCTCCGACCCGTGATCCTGGGCGATGACCTCGTCGTCGACCACCAGCACCGCCCCCCACCCTCCCGGCCCCGGGTTTCCCTCGGCGGCACCGTCCGTGAAGATCCCGGTCTTGGGGCCTTCGGTGAAGCTGGAGAGCACCTCCTCGAGCGTCATGTCGCGGCGCTTGGAGGCCGAGAGCGGTTTTCGCTGCCCTGGCCTCTCAGGGGTGGGCCCTCCTCCCCGGGACGCGCCGCCCGCCTCGCGGCAGTCCATGCACTGCCGGGGAGTCCATCCCGGGTAGCGCTCCAGGATGTCGGGCCGGACCGAGAAGGTCTTTCCGCAGGTGTCACAGGTGAACAATGGCTATCCGGTCTTCTCGAAGACCGAGACGAACTGGGGTGACTTCAACAGGCTGAACTCGTGGCTGGTCTCCGTGAGGCCGAGCGGCTCCATCAGACGGCGCAGCTTCGCCGGCCACAACCGATGACAGTGGACCTGGGTGGCTTTGAATGGCGTGCGGTAGAGGATGATCGAGGTGGGGATGGCGTACAGACCCTTGACCGGCTCGGCTGGATAGATGTGGAGGGCCCTGCCCCCTTGCCGGAGGACCCGCCCCATCTCGGCGAGCGCCTCCCCCAGGGCCGGGATGTGCTCGAGGGCGTGGACGGAGAGGACGTAGTCGAAGCTGTCGTCGGGGAAGTCGAGTGACTCGGCGCCCATGGTGAGAACCCGCTCGGTGCCTGCGATCTCGGCAGCCCTTGGATTGGCGTCGATGCCTAAAACATCGATTCCCCTTTCCGCCAGTCGGAGGGTGAGATGGCCACGACCGCAACCGACCTCCAGCACCCGGTCGCCGGGGGCGATGTCGAGGAGACGATCGATCCTCTTCAGGTGGGAGGGGTCCCAGCGGTTGATCCGCGCGTAGCGAACGGAGTCGTAGCCCAGCATGGTGAGGAAGCTATTGGATCGACTCGAGATGTGCCGCCACCGCGTAGTCGAGGATCTCCGGCCCCCGATCGGTGAGGGCGACGTGTGTCACCGAGGTGTTTGCCGGCGTGTACAGCGACTCGGCGTGGGTGTCGGTGGTGTGGGTGAGCCAGGAGACGTAGGCGCGGATGGCGCCGCCATGACTGACAACGGCCGTGGGCCCGGTCTCCGAAGTCTCCAGATCGGCGATGGCTGCGGCGAACCGTGCGCTCAACTCGCCCCAGCTCTCTCCGATCTCCCCCCGCCTCAGGTCGACTCCGTCGCGATAGATCCGCTCCATCATCCCGGGCCATCCTGCGGCGATCTCGTCGGTGGTCAGGCCCTCCCATCGCCCCATGTTCAGCTCCCGCAGATCGGCGACCGAGGTGATCCCGTCCTTGGCGATCCGCTCCGCGGTGGACCAGGCCCGTTTCAAAGGCGAGGAGTACACCGTTTCGACCACGCCGTACCAGTCCCTGAGAGCCTCGGCCTGCGCCCGACCCACCTCGTCCAGGTCCCAGTCGCCATGCCCCTGCCAGCGCCGCTCCAGGTTGGCGCGAGTCTGGCCATGACGGATCAGGCTGAGCACCGAGTCACCGGAGACGAGACGGGAGTCCACCGACCCGGGCCGCGGCCCGAGATGGCCCACGTCGTTGAAGGTCACCAGCCGGGGTCTCCCGAACTGGTGGAAGATCCTGGTGATGGAGGTGTTGGCGGCGAAGGCATGGATCCTCCTCCCCCTGCCGGGTAGGTGGCGCTGCAGTACCGATTGCAGAAAGCCCCCGTGGGTGACGAGCGCCGCTCGCTCGCCGGGTTCGAGCCGGTCGAACACCTCGTCGACGGACCGATGGGCCCGTTTCGCCACCTCCTCGAGGCTCTCGCCAGTCCCTCCCATCGGAAGGGTGCGGGTGGAGATGGCTTCGGCGAGCTCCTCGCCGTGGCGCTCATGGACCTCGGTGAAGGCCATCCCCTCCCAGTTGCCGAGATCGATCTCGATGAGGCCCTCGTCGGTGACCACTTCGGAGGCGAAGCTGCGTGCAGTCTCCACCGCCCGCGTCAGGGGCGAGGCGAGCACCAGGTCGAAGTCCCAGCCCGCCAGTCTCCGGGCGAGATCGTCGAGGCTCGCCTCTCCTGCCTCGCTCAACGGGCCGTCGGAGCGCCCGTTCCACACTCCCTCTGCGTTAGCCACCGACTCGGCGTGCCGGATGAGGACGATTTCCTTGACATCGTCGCGTTGATAGGGGGCACCGGACATTGAGCGTGAAGTCATCGGGATGCCGACTCTAAAAGGGCGAGGCTGCAACCAATGGTGGTGGTGCTCAGGCGATGAAGGCCGAGGCGAAGATCAGCGAGACGATGGTCATCACCTTGATCACGATGTTCATCGCCGGGCCCGAGGTGTCCTTGAACGGGTCGCCAACGGTGTCGCCGATCACCGCGGCCGTGTGTGCGTCGCTTCCTTTCCCGCCGAAGGCGCCGGTCTCGATGAACTTCTTGGCGTTGTCCCAGGCGCCTCCGCTGTTGGCCATGAAGATGGCGAGGAGGAACCCGGTGACCAGCGCTCCGCCGAGGAGGCCGCCCAGCGCCTCGGTGTCGATGAAACCGACCACCAGGGGAAGGGCCACCGCCAGCAAGCCGGGAATGATCATCTCCCGCAGTGCGCCCTGGGTGGCAATGTCGACACAGGTGGTGTAGTCCGGCTTGGCATCGGGATGACCTTCTCGCAGCCCCGGGATCTCCCGGAACTGCCGCCGCACCTCGTCGATCATCTTGGAGGCGGCCCGCCCCACCGCGTTCATGGTGAGGGCGGCGAAGAGGAAGGGGAACATGGCGCC
>CAZAHX010000177.1:0-4743 GCA_964485005.1 uncultured Acidimicrobiaceae bacterium
ACACGATGTCGCGTTCGATCATCTGCAGCAGGGCCACCATGGTCCCCACCTTCACGTAAGAGGCATACTCGCTCATGTTGGAGTCCCCGGCGATGACGTGCAGCCGCCGGTAGCGCTCGGCGTCGGCGTGCGGCTCGTCCCTGGTGTTGATGATGGGGCGGGACCTCGTGGTTGCCGACGACACTCCTTCCCAGATGTGATCGGCCCGTTGGGCTATGGAGAAGGCGGTGCCCCTGGGCGTCTGGGTGAGCTTGCCCGCTCCGAGGAAGATCTGCCTGGTCACCAGAAAGGGGATGAGGACGTCGACGGTTCGATGAAAGTCCTTGTGCCGGCTCACCAGGTAGTTCTCGTGGCAGCCGTAGGAGTTGCCCGCGCTGTCTGTGTTGTTCTTGAAGACGAAGATCTCGCCCCTGATCCCCTCTTCGGCGAGACGCTCCTCGACCCCCTTGACCAGACCCTCGAGGATGCGCTCCCCCGCCTTGTCGTGGGCCACCGCCTCCTCGACGCTGTCGCACTCGGGAGTCGCGTACTCGGGATGCGACCCGACGTCGAGGTAGAGCCGTGCGCCGTTCTCCAGGAACACATTTGAGGAGCGGCCCCAGGACACCACTCGTCGGAACAGGTATCGGGCCACCTCGTCGGGGCTGAGACGGCGCTGTCCCCTGAGGGTGCAAGTCACCCCGTATTCGTTCTCCAGACCGAAGATCCTGCGCTCCACCGGGTCAGGCTAAACGCAGTTGGCCGATTTCCCGCTAGTTCAACTCGGACTGGTCGAGACGGCGAAAGGCGCGTCGCCCGTTGGAGTGATCGAGCACCGCCGCTTCCCAACCCTCCGATTCCCGTCCCTCGGCTCTCTTGAACACCTCGGTCCCCATGGCGATGGCGTCGGCCAGGGTCATGCCCTCCGTCCACAGGTCCTCGAGGGCCTCCGTGAGCTGTTCGGTCTTTCCCCCGATCGCGGCGAAGCGTCTTTCGTCGAAGAGGGTCCCGTCGTAGGTGATTCGGAAGAGTCGGTGCTCGCTGCCGTCCTCGGAGATCTCGGCGATTAGCACCTCCACCTCGTAGGGCTTGGGCTCCCTGGTGAAGATGGCCCCAAGGGTCTGGGCGAACGCGGTAGCGAGACCCATGGCGGTCACGTCTTCACGCGAGTAGAGATAGCCCATGAGGTCGGCCTGACGGATGGACGCCTTGCGCAGGGTCTCGAACTCGTTGTACTTACCCACCCCGGCGAAAGCGATGCGATCGTAGATCTCGGAGATCTTGTGCAGCGCGGTCGAGGGGTTCTCCGCCAGCAATAGGACGCCCTGGTCGTAGTCGATGGCGACGATGGACCGCCCCCGGGCGATCCCTTTCTTGGCGAACTCGGCCTTGTCCCGTACCAGCTGTTCGGGGGCGACGTAGAACGGGATGGTCATCGCACTGTCCCCACTGCCTCCTCGGCGATGGGAGCGAGGACGTCGTCGCCGATCTCCACCAGGCCTGCGGAGTCGATCTTGACAACGTTGGGGTAGATCCCGCGGTCGAGATCGGGGCCGCCGGTGGCGGTGTCCTCACGCGCCGCGGAGACCAGCCCCCTCACCGCGAGGACCAGAGCCTGGTCTTGGGAGATGTCGGGCTCGTACTGGGTGCGAAGGTAGGCCTTGGCCAGCCGGGATCCAGAGCCGGTGCTCCCGAAGTCGGTCTCCAGATAACGCCCACCGACCACGTCGAAGCTATAGACCTTGCCCTGTGATTCCTTGTAGTCGAAACCGGCGAAGAGAGGCACCACCACCAGACCGCGCATGGCCATGCCGAGTTGGGACTTCACCAGACGGGCAAGGAAAGAGGCCTTTCCCTCCAAAGACAGCCTGACCCCCTCCAGCTTCTCGTAGTGCTCCAACTCGACCTGAAACAGTTTCACCATGTCCATGGCGAGACCGGCAACCCCCGCCACCGCCACCGCTGAATGGCGGTCTGCGGGAAAGACCTTGCGGATGGTGCGATGTGCCACGAGGTGACCTTCGGTTGCCCGTCGGTCTCCGGCCATGACCACCCCGCCCTCATAGCGCAGGGCGAGAACCGTGGTTCCCTCCGGCACGGCGGGGATCTGCGTCCCCTCGGGTATGGACAGGGCGGGGGCACTGCCGATGGCAGTCAACAGGTCGGTGAAGCTTGAGCCCGGAATCGGCACATCGAGCGGAAGGGGGCCCATCGGCCTCGGAATCACTCTCCGCCCTTTTGCACGTAGTTCTTGACGAACTCCTCGGCGTTCTCCTCGAGCACCTCGTCGATCTCGTCGAGGAGGTCGTCGAGCGCCTCCATGTCGGCGTCGGTCTCGGTCTGAGGTTGGGCTTCGGTCTCCTCGTCCTCCCGGCCCCGGTCTTTTGGCTGGGAGCGTTCCCTGTCTGACATCTAGATCATCCTTCCAAGCGCTGCAGTAGGTCAGCTGCGTCTTCCGACTCGTCGAGGAGACGCCCGACACGATCGGCGTCACCCCGCAGCGGCTCCATCATAGGAACCCGCTTGAGATGCGATTCACCTACATCGAAGACCAGGGAATCCCAATTGGCGGCGACCAAGGAGCCGGGGAACTCGCTGACACATCTGCCCCGGAAATAAGCCCGGGTGCGAGTGGGTGGCTGCGCGGCCGCCATCTCGATCTCGGCATCGCTGAACAGCCGACGCATCCGTCCCCGGGCGGCCAGTCTCTGGTAGAGCCCTCTGTCCGGGTCGACGTCGTGATACTGGAGATCGAGGGCGCGGAGCTTGGGGTCGGTCCAGGAGAGCCCGTCGCGTGCGATGTAGCCCTCGAAGAGTCGCTTCTTCGCCACCCAGTCCAGTGTGTCTGCCAGCGCCGCCGGGTTGCTTTCCAGCAGCCCCAGGGTGCGCTCCCACTCTTCGATGACTCGTTGCCATACCGGCTCGTCGAGCTCCTTCTCAACGTACTTGGCCAGCCACTCCAGGTATCGTGCCTGGATCTCGAGGGCGGTGGCCGAGCCCCCGCCGTCGAGTTCGATTGGCCGATGTAGGGAGAGGTCGTGACTCACCTGCCAGCAAGCCTCGACGGGCTGTGCCAGGTCGAGAGGGTCGGGCAGGGCCCCGTCCTCGAGGGCGGCGAGGAACAGGGCCGTGGCCCCCATCTTCAGAAAGATCTGAGCCTCGGAGAGGTTGGCGTCCCCGATGATCACGTGAAGACGCCGGTACTTCGAAGGGTCGCCGTGCGGCTCGTCCCTGGTGTTGATGATCGGCCGCTTCAGTGTGGTCTCCAGTCCCACCTCCTCCTCGAAGAAGTCGGCGCGCTGGGTGATCTGGAACCCGGTCTCGGGCCGATCGTTCTCGCTACCCACCTTCCCCGCCCCGGTGAAGACCTGCCGGGTGACCATGAATGTCATCGCGTACCGGATCACCTCGCCAAACGGGGTCTCCCGTGAGAGCAAATAGTTCTCGTGGGCCCCGTAGGAGTTTCCCTTCCCGTCGGAGTTGTTCTTGTAGAGGGACACCCGCTTGCCCGCCACCTCGGTGGCGGCGGTCGAAGCAGCATGCATCACCCACTCCCCCGCCTTGTCGTAGAGGGCGGCCTCCAAGGGGTCGAAGCACTCGGGTGCGGAGTACTCGGGATGTGCGTGGTCGACGTAGAGACGAGCGCCGTTGGCGAGCACCGAGTTGACCACGGCGCCCTCGGGGTCGACCAGCCCGTAGCTGTCATGGCCGAAGCCGCGGGCGTCCCGTCCCGGCGTCTCCTCCTCGTACGACCACTGCACCTTGACACGGGCCCCGGGAAAGCTGTTGACCACCAGGGACGAGGCCACCGCCGGGTTGAAGCCCGGGTCTCCCCGCACCACGATCCCGTACTCGGTCTCGGTGCCGGCCACCTTGTGGATAGCCATCAGAGGTATTGGCCGCCCGAGACCTTCTCGATGAGCCGGCTCTCGTCGTCACCGCCGACGAGGGTGCGGACGTAGACGATGCGCTCCCCCTTCTTGCCCGAGATCTTGGCCCAGTCGTCGGGGTTGGTGGTATTGGGGAGGTCCTCGTGCTCCTTGAATTCCTGTTTGATCGCCACCATCAGGTCGTCCTTGCTCACCCCGGGGGGCCCGCCCGCGATCTTTCGCTTGATGGCGTCCTTCTTCGCCCTGCGCACGATGTTCTCGATCATGGCCCCCGAGGCGAAGTCCTTGAAGAAGAGGGTCTCCCGGTCGCCGCTGGCATAGGTCACCTCGAGGAACCTGTTCTCGTCGTCCTCCGAGTACATGGCGTCCACGGTCTCGTCGATCATGGCCTCGATGTGCTCGTGGGTCTCCAGACCGGAGGTCTCGACATCGGCCGCGGAGAGAGGGGTTGCGTCGCTGAGGTAGATCCGGAAAATCTCTCGGGCCGCGGTGGGGTCGGGACGGTTGATCTTTATCTTCACGTCGAGGCGGCCCGGGCGGAGGATCGCCGGATCGATGAGGTCCTCGCGGTTGGAGGCCCCGATGACGACCACGTTTTTCAGCGACTCGACACCGTCGAGCTCGGAGAGAAGCTGGGGCACGATGGTCGACTCGACATCGGAGCTGATGCCGGTGCCCCGGGTTCGGAAGAGAGAGTCCATCTCGTCGAAGAAGACGATTACCGGCACGCCCTCGTCTGACTTCTCCTTGGCCCTCTGGAAGATGAGCCTGATCTGACGCTCGGTCTCACCGACCCACTTGTTGAGCAGCTCAGGGCCTTTGACGTTGAGGAAGTAGGAGCGGACGTCGGGATCTCCGGTCTGGCTCGAAACCT
>CAZAHX010000178.1:0-4734 GCA_964485005.1 uncultured Acidimicrobiaceae bacterium
CGATCCCGATGGAGATCTGGGACCGCGTCGAACCGATCCGTGAGGCGGTTCTCGGCACCATCGAAGACCTGGCACCGAAGTCGAACAGCTATGTCTTCACCAACGTGCTGGAAGACGATAAGGAGGACGCGAACCACTACGACCGCATCCGTTCGCTTGCTCACCGTCGCGGCTCACTGTTCTTGTCGGTCATGCTCGACTGCGACGTCGACGAGCAGGTTCGCCGCATCGACAATCCGGATCGGATCGCCCGGCTCAAAGGTTCGGACCCAGAGGGATATCGGCGACACAGACGCCAAATCAGGCTCTACCAGCCGCCGGCAGACGAGGTGGTGCACATCGACACGACGGAAGTCGGCCCTCAGCGCAACGCCGAGAGGATCTACGAGTCGTTGCTGAGTCGAGGGCTCCGGCGACCAGACACGTAGCAGCAGCGTGCGCCTCGAACCCCTTGCCAGCGCGACGTGGACCGCCAGTGGTCCGTCGTCCGCGCGCACGAACAGATCATCAGATCCCGAGCGAGCACTTCTAGCTCGGAGGAATCCCTGGAAAGGATGAATATGTTGCCCCCGGCCCGATCAAGGCGGTTCCGAATCAGCTTGGCGCGATCCTCGTGCGCATCACACAGTGGTTCTTGCCCTTGGGCCGCTGGTACTTGAAGCCGGTCTGTTCGAAGAGGCTCCGAGTGCCATTGTACAGGAACGAAGCGTTGACCTTCCCCTGGGTGTCGTACGGGTATGCCTCCACGACTCCACCGCCCGCCTCTGCGATCAGGTCAAGCGCACCCCGCAGAGCGACCGCTGACACACCCGCGCGTCTGTAGTCCCGGTCCACGAAGAAGCAGGTGAGCCGGAAGTCCGGGGGCTCGACGAGACCCGCCTCGACCTCCTTGCGGTGAGAGATGCGCGGCAGCTCCGCCGGGGTGCCGTACTGGCACCACCCCACGGCGTCCTCACCGTCGAAGACCACCGCGGCGTGCGCCCGATCTTCATTTACCAAACGCTGCTTCACCACACGATTGCCCTCGATACTCTGACCCATGTCCGGAGACTTCGGGTGGAAGGCAAGGCACCAGCATCCACCCCAGACCCCGTTGTGCTTCTCGACCAGCCGGGCGAAGGCATCCCAGGTGTCGGGACCGAGCGGTCTGACCGTGTACTCAGCCACATCGGCAGATTAGGCCTAATAGCGGACGGCAGACGTCCCGCATGTCACCGACCAAACAGCCAGAAAACTCGGACATCCCAGGCTCCATTTCGCCGGAAGCATTTCCACGTACATCGGCCAGCCCGTAACGACTCTTCTGCTGCGGTATCGCCCATATCCAAGACCGGCCGATATCGGCACTTATCCGCTCGCTTGTGTCGAACTCGGTGTCGGCTGACCTGTTAACGGCTTCGTCTGATCCCAACTGTGTCAACTATGCGTTCCACAAGTACCTCGACCCGCTCCCGGCCGGTGAGACGAAGCACTGTCAATCCCAGCTGCTCGGCTTCAGTTGCGACGAGCTCGTTGCGCCAGAGGCTGCGGTGCATGAAGTTGTCGAGCATCCGACTCTGGTCCAGCGATCCTTGCATCCAGTCGGTGTTCTGCCTCTCTCGCTCCCAGAGCATCTCGGAGTCGATATGCAGCCAAACCGACGCCACCTGATCCTTACTCAGGGCTGCCACGTCTCTCGGACGTAGAAGCCACCAGTCGATGACCACAGGAGACACGGTGCTGACATGAAACGAGATGATCCGGTCGAGTACCGGCCACATCGCCTCCTCCTGAGCCAGGGAGTCCGAAACGAGCTTCTTCTTGGGTCCCTCGGTGAAGTAGCTGACATGACCGGCTCCGCTCATCTGATGGAACTCAGGGTGAGATTCCTTAGTCGTCAGGGCTCGCGCCGCCACGAGAATGTCATCGACAGTCAAGGACGCATAACCCAACTTGGCGGCGACGGCTCGCCCCAGTGTCGACTTGCCAGCTCCCGGAGGACCCCCTATCAGGATGACCGGAATCTGGCTCATAGTGACACAGGGACCCTAGACCTCAACCAACAACACCCGCTCCATACCGTCCGATCTGGGCTCGTAAGGAGTATCTCGGGAATTGCGCTGTATCGGCACATATAGGCACCCGCGTCCGCTGAATAATCTGCTGCCATGGACCGGCCACCTCGCAAGCTGACTTCGGTGATCATCGGAGTCGTTGGTTTCGTCGGCGCTTACATGTTCCTCTTCCCGACGGGGTGCGCCGCTGTCGATGGGGTGTCGAGTTGGGAGCGATGCATCACCGTGATGGGAAACCCTGCTTTCTCGGTTACGGACTGGGGTTTCGACAACACATTCGACATCCTGATACCCCTTGTTGTGGGGGTTCTCGCAGGTGCCGTCACCTGGTGGCTGCTGGGATCGAGGAGCAAGGCCCGCTCATGACGGCAGCGCGTCCGGGACCCTGATCACATGATGGCGTCACCCAAGATCACTGCTTAACTCGTCGAGAGGGCGACACTCATTGCGTGGACGCCGGTGGGAACCACCCAGCCGGGGCAAACGTCTACACGGGAGAAGAAAGGTCACCATTGGACGACTCGAGACGGGGGTTCCTGCGCAGGGTCCGCGCCCGGATGCGTCTTGCCTGGATTTCTTCCACCGCGCAGCGTCTGGCCCCCTATTTGGGCCTTGCTCTGGTCCTCCTCTTTCTCGTGGAGTGGTTGACTCCTTGGGACGGGGCGGTCCTCGCCGTCGCCGGCTTGATGGCCATCTTCGTGATTGCGCTGGTGGTGGGGGCGCTGTTCCTCCGGATCACATCTTGGGACGCCGCCCGCTCCGCCGAGCGGGGCCTCGGGGCGAAAGATGTGCTCACCACGGCTCTCGAGTTCCACGACCCCGACGACGCGGTTCATCGTCGGATCCAAGATCGCGCCGACCGGCTGGCCGCCGAGTCAGACTCCTCCCGGGCGATACCGATGCGTTCCGACCGGGACCGGCTCCGCCAGTTCGGGCTGGCCGCTGCGCTCGCCCTCGTCGTCGCCCTCCTCCCCCAGTTCGGCTCGACCCCGGCGCTCTCCTCCGGGGTCCAGGAGGCGCTGGAGCAGGAAGCCGAAGAGGTGGAGAGGATCGCCGAAGCGGTGGCCGAAGCCGATGTCGAAGACTCGGATGAGATCGCCGAGGAACTACGACGCCTCGCTCAGGAGCTGCGTGAGTCGGAGACCCTGGAGCAGGCACTCGAGGCCCTCGACGACACCGAGCAGAGGCTCGATGCCAGACTCGACCCGCGGTTCCTGGCCCAGAAGGCCGCGGTGCAGGGCCTGGCTCGCGACCTGAGCCTCCGTCCCCTGGTCTCGGATGCCCCCGTGGACGCCGTCTCCCAGCTGGAGACGCTCGCCGATGGTCTCGAAGAACTCTCGGAGCCCGAGTTGCGTGCGTTGGAGGACCGTCTCGGCGACCTCGCCGCGTCGCAAGCCGCGGGCAATCCCACGCTTTCCGACCAGCTGGCCAGGGCCGCGGACTCACTGAGCGCCGGTGACTCCGCTGCCGCTTCCCAGGCCTTGCGTGACGCCGCGGCCAGCCAGAGCAGCGGTCTCAGCGGGGCGAGGGGTCAGCAGGCGGTGACCGAGACCCAACGCGCCCTTGCCGGCGTGCAGGCCCGGCTGAGCGGGGCGGGAACCTCGCAAGCAGAGGGAGAGGGACAGGGAGACGGTCAGGGTGAGGGCCAGGGTCAAGGTCAAGGTCAGGGTGAGGGCCAGGGTCAAGGTGAGGGACAAGGATCGGGCGGGCAGGCCGGTCAGAGCGGCGCCAGCGGGCAGATCTCAGGGGTGAGGCCCGGCGATGGCAGCGCGGCGGGCCAGGGCGGCCAGGGGTCGGTGGGGCCCAGGACTGGTGACGGTTACGGCACCGAGGTGGAGACGAGCACGGTCTACGACCCTGTGAGTCGTGGCGAGGTCTCCGACCTGCTCCAGGTGGGCATCGACGGGGGGACCGGCGAGGGCGCCATCATCGGGCGCGGAGAAGCGCCTACCCAACGCGGCCAGTCGGTGGTTCCCTACACCCAGGTCCTCCCCGAGTACCTGAGTGAGGCTGCCGACGCGCTGTCCACACTGCGTCTTCCCCCGTCCATGAGGGGAATCGTCCAGACCTACTTCGACCATCTGGCTGCCGAGGCCAGGTAGAGGGAGAACCATGCCCGAGCTCAACCCGCAGAGCCTCGACCACTACACCGAGACCGCACATGCCATCGAAAATGCGGTCGGGGTCAAGATCGCCGGCCAACCCGAGTTGATTCGCCAGACCATGGTGGGGCTTCTCGCCGAGGGTCACATTTTGCTCGAGGGTGTGCCCGGTCTGGGGAAGACCGAGCTGGTCAAGGCATTCGCGGCTGCTGTCGGGCTCCAGTTCGGCAGGGTGCAATTCACACCAGATCTCATGCCCGCCGACGTGGTGGGCACCCAGGTGCTGGAGGAGGACGACACCGGGCACCGGCTCTTCAAGTACCGGCCCGGTCCCATCTTCACCAACCTGCTGCTCGCCGACGAGATCAACCGGGCCACCCCCAAGACCCAGGCCGCCCTTCTCGAGGCGATGCAGGAGCGGCATGTCACCGTGGCGGGAGAGACCCGCCCCCTACCCAGACCGTTTCTGGTACTCGCCACTCAGAACCCGATCGAGCTGGAGGGGACCTATCCGCTGCCCGAGGCGCAGCTCGACCGATTCCTACTCAAAGTGGGGGTCAACACCCCGTCGGCCGCGG
>CAZAHX010000179.1:0-4730 GCA_964485005.1 uncultured Acidimicrobiaceae bacterium
CCGACCACATACCACCGGCCGATATCGTCGATTCTCTCGAGGAGAGCTTCCGCCCGGGACCCCACTGAAGATGGGGGAGCGGGTCAGGGTGCAGAAGGCGATCGCCCGCTCCGGTCTCATGTCCCGCCGCGCCGCCGAGGAGGCCATCGCCGCGGGGAGGGTCCTGGTCAACGGTCAGCCCGTGGTGCTGGGAGACCGGGTCGACGTCGATGACGACACGGTGACCATCGACGGTGTGCCCACCCCCGTCAACCCTCGTCTGGAGACCCATCTCCTCAACAAGCCTCTGGGGGTGATCAGCACCGCAGACGACCCGCAGGGTCGCCCCACGGTCGTCGATCTGATCGACTCGGATCTGCGGCTCTACCCGGTGGGCCGTCTCGACGCCGACTCCGAGGGGCTGATCCTGGTCTCCAACGACGGTGAGCTCACCAACCGGGTCACTCATCCCAGCTTCGGGATCACCAAGACCTATCTGGCCATGGTGGAAGGAATCCCGACCGGGACCGACCTGCGGAGCCTGAGAGAGGGAGTCGTCCTCGACGACGGGCCTGCTCGGGCCCAGATGGCGCGTCTCGTGGACGCCCACGGAGACCTCGGCATGGTCGAGCTGGTGATGTTCGAAGGCCGCAACCGGGAAGTGCGGAGGATGATGGAGCACGTGGGGCACCCGGTGACCCGGCTGGTGCGGACCGCTATCGGGCCGATCTCCGACCCCGAACTTTCACCCGGAGAATCGCGGTTGCTCACCGCCGGCGAGATCCGCCGTCTCCTCGAGTCGGGAGCACCCGAATGAGTGAGCATCGCTCGGTGCGACCCGCCACCAGGCGCGTCGACGCCCGGGTCGCGCTCCCCGGCTCCAAGTCCCTGACCATCAGGGCGCTGGCCGCCTCCGCTCTGGCCCCCAACCGCTCCCACCTCTACGGCGCCCTCGCCGCGGACGACCCCATGGCGATGGCCCGTGCCCTGGAGCACCTCGGTGTTGGGGTGCAGACCGGGGTAGACCCCTGGACCGTCCATGGAACCGGTGGCCATATCCATCCGAGAGTGACCACGGTCCACGCTTCCCAGTCGGGCCTCTCGGCGCGTCTTCTCGTTGCCTTGGCCGCCTTGGGGACTGGCGAGCTGACCGTCACCGGCGGGGGGAGCTTGATGAGACGCCCCATGACAGGGCTGGTCGACGCTCTCGCCGACTGGGGTGTGGAGGTGCACTCCGAGGGCACCGTACCGGTGACGGTGATGGGGAGGGGCGGGCTGCGGGGCGGTCCGGTGCGGGTGGATTGTGGCCTGACCAGCCAATTCGCCACCGCCCTTCTCATCGTGTCGCCAATGGCCGAAGAGGCGACGGATCTTCGCGTCGACGGGCTCCAGGGCTCCCGCGGCTACCTCGACCTCACGGTGGAGGTGATGAGGGCCTTCGGCGCGGACGTCGAGCCCACCATCACCGGCTTTCGGGTCGAGCCGACCGGATACCGGCCGTCCGACTTCGTGGTCGAGCCGGACGCCTCCGCTGCTGTGTACCCCATGGTGGCCGCCGCCATCAGCGGGGGACGGGTGGAGATCGGTGGGCTGGGGGCCGACAGTTCCCAACCTGACATCGCCACGTCGGTTGTGTTGGAGGCGATGGGCTGCCGCCTGGAGTCCACCGATGCGGGTATGGTCGTCGAGGGGCCCGATGGACCACTGCGTCCGTTCCGGGGGGATCTCTCGAGCATGCCCGACGGAGCGCTCGCCGTCGCCGCGGCCTGTCTCTTCGCCGACGGCGCCAGCGAGTTGACGGGTCTCGAGTCGCTGCGCCACAAGGAGTCGGACCGTCTCCAGGCCCTGGCCACCGAGATCCACCGGCTCGGGGCATCGGCCACGGTCACCGGCGACACCCTCGTCATACGGCCGGGGAACCTCGCCCCTGTGATGATCGATCCCCACGGCGACCATCGCATCGCGATGGCCCTTGCTCCCATCGGCCTGGTGGTGCCGGGCTTGGTGGTCGATGACCCCGGTGTGGTCGACAAGACCTGGCCGGGCTTCTGGGCGATGCTCGACGATCTGGCTGGCTAGCGGCCCATCTCACAAGTGATGACGGCGCCCCATTCGAGCGACAGACCACTAGATTCCCATCAAGAGAGAGCCACCGGCTCCGACTTCGCCCCCATTGTCCGAAAACCCCCCTGAGTAGGACAAACTCGGAGCCGGTGCTCTCCAGCCCTCTAACGTGCGCCGGCGTGACCTCGATGATCGTTGCCATCGACGGGCCCAGCGGGACGGGCAAGAGCACGGTGAGCAGGAAGGTGGCCGAGCTGACCGGCCTGCCCCATCTTGACACCGGAGCCTTCTACCGGGCCGCCACCCTGGCCGCGCTCCGCCGTCACGCTGTGGATGACGAGGACCGGCTCATCCTTCTCGTCGCACAGGCCGACCTCGACCAACGCGACGGGCACATGTTCCTCGGCGGTGAGGACGTTTCGGAGGAGATCAGGGGAGAGCCGGTGACCGCCGCCGTCTCCGCGGTGGCCGCAGTGCCCCGGGTCAGGGAGATCCTGGTCCAGCATCAGCGGCACTGGGTGGCGGAGAGAGGTGACCGTGCAGTCGTGGAGGGCCGTGACATCGGCTCGGTGGTGTTCCCCGACGCCGAGGTGAAGATTTACCTGGATGCGACACCCGAGGTGAGGGCGCGACGTCGGGCCGCTCAGACGGGCGAGGAGGTCGACGAGGTCCTGAGGGACATCCACCGCCGAGACGGTCTCGACTCGGGTCGAATCACCTCCCCGCTGATGATCCCTATAGGCGCGGTGGTCATCGACACCTCGGACATGAGCTTCGATCGGGTGGTCGCCGAGGTCATGAGGCACGTCGAAGCCGAGGTCTGAATGCAGCGGCGCCCTCCTACCATGGGCTCCCATGGCAGTGGAAAGAGTGTTGCTCGCAGAGCCTCGAGGGTTCTGTGCCGGGGTGGAGATGGCCATCAAGGCCCTCACCTGGATGACCCGGATCTTCGACGGGCCGGTCTACTGCTATCACGAGATCGTCCACAACGAGTGGGTGGTGAAGGCCTTCGAGAGCGTCGGGGTGGTCTTCGTCGACGACATCTCCCAGGTCCCAGAGGGGGCTCCGGTGATGCTCTCGGCGCACGGCTCGTCCCCTGAGGTGGTGGCGGGCGCCGGCAGCCGAGCGGCGGTGGTCATAGACGCGGTCTGCCCGCTTGTCACCAAGGTCCATCACGAGGTGAAGAACATGTCGCGCAAGGGCTACGACATCATCTACATCGGCCACGAGGGCCACGACGAGGCGGTGGGGACCGTTGCCGAGGCACCCGAGGCCATCCACCTGGTCGAGCCGGAGCAGGGTCTGGGCGACTATGCCCCTGGCGATCCGGAGAAAGTGGCTCTGGTGGCCCAGACCACGCTTGGTCTCTATGAGTGGGAGCAGGTGCTGGAAGATGCCTCGAACCGCTTCCCGGGTCTGAAGACGGCCCGCAAGTCGGACCTCTGCTACGCCACGACCAACCGGCAGGCGGCGGTCGAGCAACTGGCCACTGAGTGTGAGCTGATCCTGGTCGTGGGGTCCCACAACTCCTCGAACACCCAGGCATTGGTGAGGGTGGCGCGGGAGAACGGGGTGAAGGCCCACCGCATCGACTCCGCCGACGACATCGAGACGGGCTGGCTCGAGGGCGTGGCCACCGTCGGTCTCACCGCCGGGGCGTCGGCTCCCGACCACCTGGTGCAGGAGGTCATCGACCGGCTCGGCCCGGATCGGGGATTCGAGTTGTGGAGCTCTACCGAGGAGGAGGAGTACTTCCCCCTGCCTCCACAGCTGCGCACCTTCGTGCAAACCCTTCAGACCCTGGTGGAGGCGGGAGTCACCGCCTCTCGACCCGGTGGCGAATCCTGGCTGGAGCGCGATCGGGAGTGGACCGCAACCGAGGCCCTCGACCTCATAAGCCACTGAGGGGCCGACATGCGACCCCTCCCCGTCGTCGCCGTGGTGGGCAGACCCAATGTGGGCAAGTCCACCCTCGTCAACCGGATCATCGGGAAGCGGGCCGCAGTGGTCGAGAAGAAGGCGGGAGTGACCCGGGACCGTAGGGAATTCGAAGCAGACTGGGCGGGACGGGACTTCATCCTCGTCGACACCGGGGGCTGGGAGGTCAAGCCCGACGGTGATCTCACCCGGTCCATCAGGGAACAGGCGGAAGGGGCGGTCTCCGGAGCCGACGCCGTACTCCTCGTGGTGGACGCCATCACCGGGGTCACAGACGACGACAGCGGGATGATCTCCATCCTGCGCGGCGCCGGCGTGCCGGTGGTGGTTGCAGCCAACAAGGCCGACGATGCCACAGCCGAGCAGGACATCGACCGGTTCTGGGGCCTCGGCCTCGGTGACCCCTATCCGGTGAGCGCCTATCACGGCAGGGGGGTGGGTGAGCTCCTCGACCGTCTCGTCGAGGTCCTGCCCGAGCCCGAAGACACTCCCGAGGTGGAGCCGGTGCCGAGCATCGCCATCGTTGGGCGCCCCAATGTGGGCAAGTCGACCCTGCTCAACCGGCTTCTCGGGACCGAGCGGGTGATCGTCTCGCCGACGCCGGGGACCACCAGGGATCCCATCGACGTCTATGTCGAGATCGGGGGAGAGCCATACCGGCTGGTGGACACGGCCGGGATCAGACGTAAGACCAAGATCGGGGAGGACGCCGACTTCTATTCGGTGATTCGCGCCCGTGACGCCCTGGA
>CAZAHX010000180.1:0-4722 GCA_964485005.1 uncultured Acidimicrobiaceae bacterium
TACGCCCGCTTCTTCCAGAGCGCCTTTGAGGGTGGAGTCCTCCTCCCACCGTCGCCCTTCGAGGCCCTCTTCCTCATGCGCGCCCACCACGAGGTCATCGAGGAGGCGACCGACTCACTGGTGGCGGCAATCGAGGCCATGAGGTGACCAAGCCCCTGGTCGCGGCACTGGAGCTCCAGCCCTTGCCCCGGCCCCCGGTGTGGATCATGCGTCAGGCCGGCCGCTATCTCCCTGAGTACCGGGAGATCAGGGAGAAGCACTCCTTCCAGGAGGCGGTGTCCAACCCCAGCCTGGCGGCCGAGATCACCCTTCAGCCCATCCGGCGCTTCGGGATGGACGGGGCGGTCATTTTTGCCGACATCATGACCCCACTCGAGGCGTTGGGAATAGAGATCGAATTCGATCCTGGGCCCAAGCTCGAGCCCCTCGGCTTGGAGGAGGTGGCCCGCCTGCCCGACCTCGACCCGGAGAAGGTGGCGCACGTGCCCGAGACCGTCAGGATGGTCAGGGACGAGGTCCCGCCGGAGACCTCCGTCATCGGATTCGCCGGGGCGCCGATCACCCTTCTCGCCTATCTCCTGGAAGGGGGGGGATCGAGAGAGTTCATGGCGATGCGGGCTGCTCTGAGGTCACAGCCTTCTCTTGCCGCCGAGGCCTTGGAGACACTGGCCCGGTCGATGCGCGCTTATCTCTCTCTCCAGGCCGGGGCGGGAGCCGACGTGGTCCAACTATTCGACACCTGGGCCGGGTTGCTTGGCCGGGACACCTACCAGCGCTTCGCTCTCCCCGCCGCCCGGGCGAGCCTGACCGGCGTCACCACGCCCTCTATCTACTTCGCTCCCGGAGCAGGCCACACTCTCGACCTGCAGCGGGAGATCGGGGCCACCGGTTACGGGATCGACTGGAGGACGCCGATCACTGACGCATTCGTCACCCTGGAGGGGCCTGCCGTTCAGGGCAACCTCGATCCGGCCGTGCTTCTCGGCGGTCGGGAGACGATCACCGCCGAGGTCGAGCGACTGCTCACCGATGTCGGGGGTCGCCCCGGCCACATCGTCAACCTGGGTCACGGAATCGACCGCCGCACCCCGCCCGATAACGTTGCTGCCTTGGTGGAGGCGGTCAGGTCTTGAGGGTGGTGGTGGTCGGCGGGGGTCTCGCCGGGCTGTTCACGGCAACCGAGCTGCTCTCCGCGGGAATCGACGACGTGGTCGTGCTCGAACGCTCTTCCGAGCCGGGCGGGGTGGCCAGGACCATCAGGCGCGACGGATTCATGTTGGAGCCGGCCGCCGGCTCCGTCTCCTTGCCTCACCCGCATCTCAGCCCGATACTCGACCGTATTGGGGCGGAGATGGTCGCGACAGAGCCCGGGGCCGCCGACCGATATGTGTTCGCCGACGATCGGCTGGTGCGGGTCCCTGCCTCGCCCAGAGCACTGCTGGCACCGGTCGTGCCCTGGAACTCGAAGCTGCGCGCCCTGGCAGAGCCGCTGATCGGTCGGGCACCCCACGGTCTCGAGGAGAGCCTGCAGATGTTCTGCGAGCGGCGGTTTGGCCGAACGACGGGAGCGATGCTGGCCTGGTTGATGGCGTCGGGGGTCTATGCGGGAGACCCCGAGCTGCTCTCGGCGCGGTCGGCCTTTCCGATGCTCATCGGGCTCGAGGACCGGCACGGCTCGGTGATGAGGGGCGCCATCAGCAGGAGGAGAGGTCGCCCGTCTGGCGTCACTCCGAGGCCCCATGTCCCGCCTGGGGGCATGGCGGCGCTCGCCGAGACGGCGGCGAGCTCTCTCGGAAACAGGTTTCGGGGCGGTTTCTCCGTCGAGTCGGTGCGACGCCACGGCAACGAGTGGGTGGTCGAGGGGGAGGAGTCGTTGCGGGCCGATGCGGTGGTGGTCGCCGCCCGACCGGAGCATGCCGCCCGCGTCCTCGACGGGGACCTGGCCGACCATCTGATCCGGCTGACCTCCGCGCCGGTCGTCGTCATCGGTCTGGGGGGAGCCGGCGGATCGGCGCCGTCGGGTTTCGGTGCGCTGATAGAGCCGGGACGCCTGGCGACTCTCGGGGTGCTCTTCGAGTCGTCATATGCGCCTGATCGGGCCCCTGACGGATCGTGGCTGATCAAGGTGATCGCAGGGGGCGCCACCCGCCCCGAGGTGGTCGATTGGGAGGATGGGCCTCTCATCGGCCGAATCGAGGAGGAGGCGTCCCTGATTCTCGGGCGGGATCTCAATCCCTCGTTCACCGAGGTGGTGAGACACCAGCCGGGCATCCCCCAGCCGGAGATCGGTCATGCCGAGTGGCTCTCCACCGTCGATCGTCTTCTGGCCGATCGCCCCGGGCTCCACCTCACCGGCTGGGGATACCGCGGGGTGGGCCTGACCCATCTCGCTACCGATGCCGTGCGGGTGACGGCTGCTCTGACGGGTTCGGCTGAGCGTGAGTAAATGACGTCGCTCAGCGACGTCATTTACTCACGCTTGGCCTGGTCAGCCCAGGAGCTGGTTGATGTCGAAGGCGATGAGCACGAGCAGCAGGGCGATGACCCCTATGTGGAGGGCGGTGATCGGCCGTCTCCACGGGTGCCGGACCCTCCAGAAGCGTCTCAGGCTGAATACGTTGGCGCCGATCGCCACCACTCCGAGGAGGAGCCCCAAGCCGGGGCCGACTCCCGGTGCAAACCCGACGAACGGGGTGACGAAGGGGAGGAGCACGTAGGTGAAGGCGCAGCGGATGCCGGAGACCAGCATGGAGAGGCCGAAGATGCGCCGAGCGCCGTCGAGGGTCCTGGTGGGGGCGGGCTGTTCCCGGACTACGCTGTCCATTGGGTGCGGACGATAACCGCAGGGGGGGTGTAGCCGAACCTCCGGATGGCTCAGACCGTCTCCGTGATTACATCCAGGTGTCGTTGCCAGAGCCCGGAGTAGACGCCTTTCGCCGCCACGAGGTCCTGATGCCGGCCCCTCTCCACCAGCCGTCCCCGATCGAGGACCAGGATCTCGTCGGCGTCGGTGATGGTCTCCAGCCGATGCGCCACCACGACGACTGTCCGTCTTCCCCGCTCCTTCGCCACTTCGTCGAGGACCTTCCGCTCGGTGGCGACATCGAGCTCCGAGGTCGCCTCGTCGAGGATGAGGACCTCGGGATCGCGGAGGAAGGCGCGGGCGATGGCAAGCCGCTGCCGTTGGCCGCCGCTGAGGGTCTCCCCGAGCTCACCGATGTTCGTGGTCAGCCCGTCCTCGAGCGCTCTCACCGACGGGCCGAGCGCCGCCCGGTCCAGGGCCTCGCACAACGCCTCCTCGGTCGCATCCGGGCTGGCCAAGAGCAGGTTGTCCGCGATCGACCCGAAGAAGATGTCCGGGCGCTGCGGCACGAGCATCACCCCTGCGCGCAGAAGGGACGGGTCGGCGTCCTTGAGGTCGGCTCCCCCCACTTCCACCTTCCCCGAATCCGGGTCTCGGAACCTCACCAGCAGTTCGACCAGGCTCGACTTCCCCGAGCCGGAAGGGCCCACCACCGCCACATAGCTGCCATCGGCTATTTGGACATCGACACCGGAGAGGGCGGGGTGGCGGGATTGGGGGAAGGCGAGGGACACCTCGTGAAAGGTGACCTTGCCTCCGACGGGTCGGGTGAGAGGTTCCTTGGGTTGCCCCACGGGGGGCTCTCGATCGGCGAGGTGGAAAAGCCGCGCTCCGGCGGCGAGCGCCTGTTCCATATCGGGGACGATGTCCTCCAATGCCCTGGCCGGTGCGGTACCCACCCAGGCCACCACGACCGCCGCGGCCAATCCTGCCAGCTCGATCGCCCCCGCTTCGAGGCGGACGGCCGCCGTCGCGGAGACTGCCACCACCGCCGCTCCGGCCAGGAGGTCACCGATCGCGGAGCGAGCAGATGCGATTCGGGAGAGGGTCTTGCTGATGGAGGCCGTCGAGGTCGCCTGGTCCCGGATCCAACCGACGGCGGTATCGCGGGCCGCGAAGACCGCCAGCTCACGGACACCCTGTACCGCGTCGGTGAATATGGCGGCGGTCTCACCACTCGCCTCTCGGGCCTGAGCGGAGAGCTCGGCGACGCGTCTAGCTCTCAACCAGGGGACGATCATGGCGATGAGGATGGGGAAGGGCAGGAACACCGCGGCAACCACCGGATCGACCCAGAACGCCAGACCGGCCGTGGCCAGGAGGGGCACCAGCACCGCAGTGGTGACCGGGGCGATGGTGTGGGCGTAGAAGGGCTCCACCCGATCGATGTCACCGACGACCGTGGCGACCAGGTCACCGGAGCGGTCGTCTTCGAGCCCCGCCGGGGCCAGAGGGACGATATTGCGGTACGCCTCGATTCTCAGCTGCGCGAGCAGCTGGAACGTGACCGCATGCCCGGTGAACTGCTCGAGGTACCTGAAGGTCCCTTTGATGAGCGCCAGAGCTGTCAGGAGAAGCAGAAGCCCGCCGATCGCATCGCCCGGTGCGAAAGCGACGACGAGGGCTGCGGCGAGGGCGGGGATGGCCACCCCCAAGCTCTGGTTGATCACTCTCGCCGTCGCCGAGACCGCCATCAGCGGAGCCCGTGGCCGGAGCAGGCGGAGCAGCCTCCTCGCGATCTCTATCCGGGTCATGTCTGGCCCGCCTCAACGGTCTCGACCAGTCTTCCGCCCCGGATTATCAGAGCGCGGTCCATCCCGGCGATGGTGGAGCGTCGATGGGCTATGACCAGCAAGGTG
>CAZAHX010000181.1:0-4671 GCA_964485005.1 uncultured Acidimicrobiaceae bacterium
GGGGCTCGAACCTCAGCTCGGCGTCGGCCGGCACGCCGTCTGGTGCGTGGATCTGGATCCGCACAGCACGAAAGTCGTAACGGTCCCGGTGCATGTCGGCGGCAACCCTGCCGGAAGCAGCCACCGCCGTCACGCCAGGGTCCATCTCCCCGAAGGAGATACCGACGTCAGCGTCTGGGGGGACCTGTCCCTCCCCGAAGTGGAATATGGCGTTCAGCTCCCAGTTGACCACCAGGGTGCCCGCCATTGGGTCCAGGAGACGGAACCGGATCGCGACCACTTGAGCGCAGTCCTCTCCCTCACATCTCAACGACTCACCAGTCGCCGCCGCCAACACTTTACCTTCGTGGTCGAGGGCAGCGAGCTCCAGCGCCTCGGCCGCACGCGGGGGAGCAACCGTGGTCGTCTCTTGTGCCGGCGCTCGTCCCTCGAGCGGTGCCGTCTCCACGGTCTCGTCTCCTGTCCCCTGACCGCTCCACACTGGGGTCGCCCGAACAATCACAGTCTTCCGGGGCGCTGGGGCAGCCTCGGGGTTCGGCTGAACCTCCACCGCCACTGTCGCCTCAGGCCGTTCGGCTGAAAGCTCCACCCGCGGACCGGACTCTGTCACCCAGATGTCCTCGGGTGCAGGGCTGGTGGCGATCGACGCCAACGCGGCCGCCACCACCAGCGCCAGCGAACCCACCCTCTGCAATCGGTCCTTATAGACGCCACGGCGGTCCCGACGCCGGGAAATACGGCTCACTGACGGTCGGGAATCACGACCGTCCACACCGTTGCGCATCACACTCCGGAGACCACACCCGGACATGCTCGCTCCTCCGAGCCCCTCCCGCTACCCCAAAACCTTGGAAGCGCCCCCTGGCCGACCACTCCATCGACCACATCGACACTGCCATCGGAAACGGTGACATTGGCCCATGCCGGTAGTGTCCCGGCAACACCCTATATGTCCACCACCATCACCCTCGAGACGCTGATCGACGCTCCCGCCGAGCTGTGCTTCGACATGGTGCGGAACGTCGACACCCACATCGCCTCCACCGCAGGAACAGGAGAAAAAGCGGTGGCAGGTGTCACCAGCGGATTGCTCGCAGCCGGCGTCAAGGTTACCTGGGAAGCCAGACATCTCGGCCTCCGCTGGCGGCTCACCTCAAGGATCACCGAGTTCGATCCGCCACGGCGGTTCGTCGACGAACAGGTCCAAGGACCCTGTGGCTACTGGCGGCACGAGCACCGGTTCAATCCCGACACTGAGACAATACGAATGGTTGATCAGGTCAGGTACCGAATGCCTCTCGGAGTGGTCGGTGGCTTGTCGACCGGTCTTTCCTTCACCGGGGCGTCCCGACGACCCCTTGGGCGGCGGTGTCGGGCCGATGGGGGCTGGTTCTCCGGTTCTGGTCTGGTTAGCGGACCACCGAGCCAGCGTTCGAGAGCCACCCGCGGCACACGCATCAGTCGTCCGACGCGGATGACGGGGATCCGGCCTGCGCGGCCAGGTGGGAGCAAAGCCACCGTTGAGACAGAGGCGCCGGACCAGTGAAGGGTGGATCGGTGGAGGGCAGATCGGAAGGACACAGCGCACTGGTCGCCCACGGGGCGAAGGGAGTTGCCCGATGACCTCCGCATCAATCCTCGATACCTTCCCCCCCATGGTCGGTGTCTCGGCTGGAGAATGGAATGGTGACAGGTGACCATGCTGGTGCTCGTGGCGTCCGGTCGGGGAGAGGTGGTTCTCTCCGCGCGAGCGGCGAAATGCTTGGCTGCGCTCGGAATCAGCCACGTCGCCCTTCTGCAGGACGACGAGGGTGCCGCAGTCGTTCTGGAGGGTTGGGCATTTGATCCGAACTCGTCTCCAGGGGAGGTCCTGATCGCTCTCGGCCTCGATGGACCGGTGCGTGCCCTTCAACCCGTGTTCCACACTTCGGTGCGCACCGAATAACGCTGGGAATCGAAGTCTCGGTCCGCCGCTGACCGGCCGCAACAGGCGGCATCCGTACGCGGGACGACATGCCTCATCTACTCTCCGCTTGTGGCGAGGTACTTTGGACGGCAGGGCGAGCTGTCCGGGCTCCGATCTCTGTGTGAGAGCGCGCTCGCTGGTGGCGGACCAGCCGCGGGGATCGTCCAGGGAGAGGCGGGAGCGGGCAAGACACGGCTCCTAGCGGAAACGCTCGGTGATGGGTCCCGAGCCGAGGTCATCCGGCTGTCGGGGTACGAGCCAGAGCACCGGATCCCGCTCTCTGCGGCTCGTGACCTCCTCCGTCGACTGGCCGCTGTGGCTGAGCACGGTCGCGCCGTGGAGGACCTTGCGTTCGACCCGTCGACTAGAGGCATAGAGGCCGTGCGGCTGTTCGAGGCCGCCAGCCGGGCCCTCGGATCGTTCGGGCCGGCTCTCGTCGTGGCGGACGATCTTCAATGGGCGGACGATCTCTCGATCGCCCTGATCAACTACCTCGTCCGGACGGCCGAGCCGATGAGCCTGCCTCTGGCCATCCTTGCGGCCGCAAGGCCATCGCCGACCGCACGAACACTGACCGAGTCGCTCCGCCGGGCCATCCCCGATCCCGAGCGCGTCTCGGTGGTCAACCTGGGGCCCCTCGACCGCGAGGCAGGTGTGCTCCTGGCTATGGAGCTGGCCGCAGATCTGACCGAAGCCGACGCCGAAGAGCTGTGGCGCCGGGCTAGGGGCTCGCCGTTCTGGCTCGAGTTGCTGGCCAGTGCGGACAACCTCGAGGCCGACGTCGACGCGGTGGTGGAGGAGCGCCTGCAGGCGACGGGCTCCGACGCCGTTGGCTTGCTCGTACTCCTAGCCCTGGCCGGCCGGCCGCTCATCGCGGGGGACGCCGCCCAGGTGCACGGATGGCCTGAGGCTCGGGCCGCTTCGGCAGCTGACCAGCTCATCCTTCTGGATCTCGCCACCGAGCGAAGAGGCGGGCTCGAAGTGTCGCATGACGTGATCCGGCAGGCTGTGATCCGGCGGGTTCCTGCCGACCGGGCAAGTCGCGTGCACGACTGGCTGGCGACGTGGTTGGAGGAGCGAGCCGGACAAGAGGACCGAGTGTTGCTCGAGGCGCTCGAGCATCGGATTAGTGCGGGGCAGTCCCCCGTGGACCTCGCCGTGCGACTGGTTCACTCCCCCAGACGGCGGCTCCTTGGGAGGGATGGGGTGGAGCGGCTCTCGGCGATCGCCGACGACGCACCCACTGGCCTCGCCGGCTTGAACCTGCGCGAGGGCGTAGCAGTGCTGGCCAGCGAATTGGGGGAACACGAGGCCGCGTTGGCCCGCTGGTCCACCCTGGCTCTGATGTCGGAGGACCCTGCACGGGCTTCCCGGGCCGCCATCGGCGCCTCCGAGGCGGCCCTGGAGCTGGGACGCCGCGAGGAGGCGTGGCGCTATCTCGAGCGGGCCCGCGCCCTGGCACCGAGCGACCCCGTTCTCGCCGCCGAGGCCGACGCGCAAGAGTCGGCCATCCAACGCTGGCTGGAGCACCGGCCGGAGGAGGCATGGGTCTCGGCGGAACGGGCCCTGGCGACGGTTCGGGCGCTGGTCAGAGACACCGCAACGGTCGAGCACGGCGAGGAGCGAGTCCCACAGACCCTGCTACGAGCACTGCTCGTCGCGGCGGACGCGGCGCTGATGCTTCACGACACCGAATCTGTGTTGTCGCTGTACGAGGAGCTGGCCGCCGTCTCGGCCGGCATCGACGAGCGGACCCATTTGCGCGCACTCGCCGGGATCGCCCTGACCCTCCGGTTCATGGGTCACAATGCCGACGCGGCACCGCGACTCCAGTACGCGTGGGAGGAGGCACGGCGGCGGGTGCTTCCCCAGACCATGCTAGAGGTCGGAGCGATGTACTCGGCAGTCCTGCTCTCCCTGGCCAGGCTGGAGGACGCCGAAGCAGTGGTTCGAGAGTGCCTGCAGCTGGGCCATCGCCTTGCCGAGTTCCGGCCGGCCCGCGCCTTCGGCATCGTCGTGCCGAGCATAGTGGAGCTGTCTCGGGGCAATTGGCGACGCGCCGTAGAGGAGCTCCAGGAGCGAGCCGCGGCCGAGGAGGACCGTCATGACCGACTGCAAGCACATCTGGAGGTGGCCTCCGCCCTGGCCAGGCTGGCAGCGGAGCACTCATCCCGAGACGTGAGGCTGGAGGCGGCCGCTGCCTTGGCCGATGCCCAGGCCGCCGGGTGCCGACGCTGTATGGCGGAGGTGAGGGTGCGAGCGGGCGAGGCGCTGGCACGGGTGGGAGATCTTGAGGCAGCTCGGAAGCTGCTCGACGAGGCCAACGTCCCGGCGTCCGATCGACGACTGCGGTGGGCCCTGGCCATAGCGGAGGTCGCCCTGAGAGGCGGTGGTGAGGAGACCCTTGGTCGACTGATCGAGGAGGCACGGTACCAGGGCCTCGAGCTCGAGGCTCTCCGGACCCAGCTCGACCTCGGCGCAGCCCTCTCTCCCACCGACCGTCGGCGGGCTGCCGAGGTGCTCCGGGACGCGGGAGCTAGGGCCGAACGGGTGGGTGCCCGGACGGAGCAGCAGGTTGCAGAGCGAATGCTCCGCTCCCTCGGAGTGCGGACGTGGCGCCGCGGCGCCGCCGCGACTCGCGAAGGGGACAGACTCGGCGGCCTCACCGACCGCGAACGGGAGATCGCCGGCCTCGGTGCGGCCGG
>CAZAHX010000182.1:0-4640 GCA_964485005.1 uncultured Acidimicrobiaceae bacterium
AGACAGCGCTCGGCAGCGCCGATCGACCTCATGCAGTGATGGATGCGGCCCGGGCCCAGCCTCGCCTGGGCGATAGCGAACCCGCCCCCCTCCTCGCCGAGGAGGTTCGCGGTCGGGACCCGGGCGCCGTCGAAGTGGATCTGAGGGTGACCTCCCCGGTCCTGGTATCCGAAGACCAGGGGTTCCCGCTCGATCTCGACCCCGGGGGTGTCCATGGGCACGATCACCATCGACTGCTGGCGGTGCCGCTCCCCTTCAGGATCGGTGAGCCCCATCACGATGGAGAACTCGCACCGTGGGGAGGCGGCCCCCGAGCTGAACCACTTCCGCCCGGTGACGATGAACTCGTCGCCGTCCCTCTCGATTCGGGTGCGAATGTTGGTGGCGTCGGAGCTGGCGACATCCGGCTCGGTCATCGAGAAACAGGATCGAATCTCTCCCTCGAGCAATGGGTGGAGCCAACGCTCCTTCTGCTCGTCCGTGCCGAACATGTGGAGGATCTCCATGTTCCCGGTGTCCGGGGCGGAGCAGTTCAGCGCTTCCGGCGCCAGTGACGGGCTATGACCGGTGATCTCGGCCAGGGGGGCATACTCGAGCACCGACAGCCCCGCCCCCAGTTCGTCGTCGGGCAGGAACAGGTTCCAGAGCCCACGGCTCCGTGCTTCCTTCTTCAGGTCTTCGAGCACCGCCGGGTGGTGGTGGGGGTCCCCGCTGGCCGCCATCTGGTCCCGGTAGACGTCCTCCGCCGGATACACGTGGCTCTCCATGAAGTCGAGCAGCCGGCTCCGCAGCTCGTTGACCGTGTCGTCGTAGGCGAAGTCCACGATCCGGAAGCTAGTGGTCTGTCGCCTGACCCGTCTCCCTCTCCTGTCCGGGATCTTCGTATGAGAAGTCAGGCACCGGGCCGGCCGGCGGTCGGGGACGAGCCACGGTCAGCTCGGAGATGAGCAGCCAACCGGCGATGAGCCCGACGAAGAGCAACTCGGAGCGGATGGCCAGGAAGAGGGCGGCAGCCGCGGTGACGGTGAAGACCACCTTGGCGATCGTCCTCGCCCTGGAGGGAGCCACCTTCTCGAGCAACGACATGACGAGATGACCCCCATCGAGGGGACGGATGGGCAGCCAGTTGATCAAGCCCCAGAACACGTTGACGTAGATCAGGTTGGTGACCACATAGCCGGTGAGGCCGGAGAAGGGCCCGAGTTGCAGGTTCACCAGCCAGACCAGTCCCCCGAAGAGAAGCCCGACCGCAGAGCCGGCCGCGGCCACGGACGCCCGTCTCCCCGGGCTGAGCTGCCCACCCGGCGGGTTCCACCGGGTCAACCCCCCGAGCCCGTTGAGCTCGATGGCCACCTCGGAGCCGAAGGCGATCGCGGTGAATGCGTGGCCCAGCTCGTGGATGAGGATCGACACGAACACCAGGAGCACCCAGGCCACCACCGTCTCGATTCGGGAGATGCCACCGAAACCGAGCAACGCCGCCACGAGGAGGAACGACCCGCCCACGGTCACCGGGATGCCAAAGAGCCGAAACGAGATCACCGAGCCCATATTCGCATCATGACGTCGGTTTGGGACGCGGTTGGCAGGCCGGCGGTACGCTCGGCTCCATGCACGAAGACCTCAGAAGCGCGGTCAGCGCCGACATGCCCCGTCTCAAGGAGCTCCTCTTTGACCTGGTCCGTTTCGACTCGGTGAGCGCCGACGGCTACGACTCCGGGAAGGTGAGAAGCGCAGGGGAGACCATCGTCGGGATGCTCGATGATGCCGGATTTCAAAATGCGCAATTGCTGGAGAGCTCCAGGGGCCGGCCGGCCGTCTTTGCCGAGATGCCGGCCCCCGACGGCGCCCCCACCCTGCTCCTCTACGCCCATTACGACGTGCAGCCGCCGGGCCCCACCGACGAGTGGGAGACCGGGCCTTTCGACCCGGTGGAGCGTGACGGCCGCATCTACGGCCGGGGCAGCAGTGACGACAAGGCCGGCATCGTCATGCATCTCGGAGCCATCGCCTCCCACGGAGGGGATCTACCGGTGGGAGTGCAGCTGTTCTTCGAGGGGGAGGAAGAAGGGGGCTCGGAAGGGCTGCCCGAGATCCTCGACAACTACTCCGACCTGCTCCACCCCGACGTGATCGTCATTGGCGACGGGGGAAACTGGGAGGTGGGCGTCCCTGCCTTCCTCACGTCCCTGCGAGGGCTTGTTGCGGTCAAGATCGAGGTACGCACCCTCCGCGCCGCGGTGCACTCGGGTCTGTTCGGGGGCATGGTGCCCGACGCCCTCATGGCGCTGTCCCGGATCCTCGCCTCCCTGCACGACGACGAGGGGAAGGTGGCGATAGAGGGTCTCGCCGCTGGGGAGCCCGGCGAGTCGCTGGACATTCCCGAGGAGATGGCCCGTGCGCAGGCCGGGGCGGTCGACGGGCTCGAGCTCATCGGCGAGGGCTCTATCCCATCCCGTCTGTGGACCAGGCCCTCGCTCTCGATCCTCGCTATCGACGCCCCTCCGGTGGCCGAGGCGATCAACCAGCTGGTTCCCGCGGCCAGGGCCAAGGTGAGTCTGCGCATCCCGCCCGGCCAGGACGCAGACGAAGCGCTGGAAGCCCTGAAGCGCCACATCCAGGCTCATGTGCCGTGGGGTGCCGAGCTCGAGTTCCTCTACGCGGAGAAGGGCGAGGCCACAGTGTTGGACACCGACAATTTCGCAGTGGAGGCCTGGAGCGAGGCGTTCCGGCAGGCATACGGGACCGAGCCAGTGGAAATGGGCGCCGGCGGGTCGATCCCATTCATATCTCTATTCGCCGACCGGTTCCCCGACGCGCCAATACTGGTGGTTGGCGCCGGTGACCCCACCAGCTCGATCCACGCTCCCAACGAGAGTCAGGACGTCGCCGACCTGGAGCGGTCGGTGTTATCGGAGGCGATCGCCTTCAGGCTGCTCGCCGACTGAGGATCGAGTCTCGGCGCCTCGCGGGAGGCCTCGTCTCGGTCTCCGGCACGATGGCGTCCCTGCTTCGCCAGATCATCCACAGCGAGAGCGCACCCGACGCGAGGAGCAAACCGTTGCGGAGAGTGATCACGGTCATGCCTGCCGGGTGCGGGTCGAGGATCCAGCCATACCAGAGGGGATAGACGAACTGGGTCAGGAGCGCCACGGGGAGGATCAGCCAGGCGGCAACTCTTATCACGGAGTCCCGGTCGCACAACGCCACGGCAGCCAGGGCGACTATCCAAATGATGTACTGCGGGGAGAACACGGTTCCCAGACCCACCGCCAGAGCCAGCGTCCCGAACATGGTCGCCGCCAGCCGACGCTCCCGCTCATCATGGCCTGGGATGCCGCTCAGCCAAGTCCCGACCACCACTCCTGCAAGCGAGAGCATCATCGCGAGAAGTTTCACCAACCCCGCCAGGGCTCCGGTGTAGTGATAGGTGTAATGGGAGTGTTGGATCGGCGCATCGATACCTGGGCTGAGACTGGTCACAGCTTCCAGCACCAGTCCCCAGGTGCTCTCGATGTGGACCCCGCGCTCCCCGTGGTATCCGATGATGCTCGCCCACAGCGGTCCCAGGGGCGCTCTCACCGCGAGAAGGCCAAGGAGCAGCGCGGTGAAAAAGGCCGCGGCGACACGACCCCGGTGTCGCCCCCCCACCAGGACTTGGGGTAGCAACAGAACGGGATAGAGCTTGGCCAGCGCCCCGAATCCGAGCCAACCACCTGCGCCGGTCCAACCTCCGTGGGCAATGCGCTCAACCATCCAGATGGTGGCCACTGCCGCCACCATGTCGAGACGGACATACACCAGAGGGCCGAGGAGCACGACGCCGGCGATCCATGCCACGACTCCGGCATTTGAGCCCCACCTCCTGGAGAGTCGCCATACGCCGACGAATCCGAAGGCGTCCACCAGGAACATCAGGAGCACGAAGCCGGTGCGGTATTGGAGCCAATCAAATGTCTCGGGGATGGTCAGGAAGGGGAGCGAGCCCGGCGGGTACTCGATGGGCACATCGACGTACGGGTCTTCACCGTCCGCGAGTTGGTCGGCATATTCCGCATACACCTCGTCGACATCGCCCTGAACGTTCCCGGGATAGACGGACTGATCTATCGCCAGCCAGACGAACACCACCCGACTGACCACGAAGAGAGCCACGAGCACCAGGGCCACGCGGTGTCGGGAATCGATTTCGACCGCCGATCGCATCGGGGTCTTTTTCCCCAAATCGCCTCTTGGCAACCCTCCGCCCGGACACGATCAATCCGGGGTCGGCTATCTGGTTTCGGCTCCTTCGAATCCCCGCTGGCGCCAGGCCTCGTAGACCACCACGGCGGCTGCGTTGGAGAGGTTCAATGAGCGCACGCCTCCCACCATGGGGATGCGAAGCCGGTCAGTAACCCAATCGAGGTGCTGCACCTGCGTGGGGAGGCCAACCGACTCCGGGCCGAACAGGACAGCGTCTCCCTCACGGTATTCGATGGCGGTGTAGTGCCTGTGCCCCTCACCCGTCAGTGCGAACACTCGCTCCGGCCTCAGCGTCTCGCGCCAGGAGTCGAGATCGGGGTGCACCGTCACCACGGCCCTTTCCCGATAGTCGAGACCGGCCCGGCGCAGCCTGGCGTCGTCCATGTCGAAGCCGA
>CAZAHX010000183.1:0-4633 GCA_964485005.1 uncultured Acidimicrobiaceae bacterium
GCAGTCCCGTTATGGCACGGGCGGTCGTGGTCTTTCCCGCGCCGTTTGCGCCCAGCAGCGCCACAATGCTGCCGTCGGGGACGTCCAACGAGATCCCTCGCAGCACGAGGATCACGTCGTTGTACACGACCTCCAGATTCGAGACGGTGAGCATGCGAACTCCTTCTGCCGATCGGTCAGAGGATGGGGCGGTTTGAAGCCGCCCCATCGTGCTGAACGATCAGCCTGCGAAGCACCTCTCGGTGAAGTTGTAGCCGGCAGCCACGTCTCCCACGAAGAAGTCCTCGACCAGTACCGACCCGGTGGTCCCGCCGTTGGGAGCCGACCCGATGGTCTGATCGGCGCCACCGGCCTCGGTGTAGGTCGCGAGGTCCGGTTTGAACATGGCGATCTCCCGAGTGATGTGCGCGTTGGGATCGTCGGGCGGCGAGTAGCTCTGATCGGGCGCGAGCCCGTCGAAGCCGAGGCCCTCGAGGGCCAGTGCGGCCTCCTTGATCCCTGCCCGGGTCAGGTCGCCATTGGCGGCCGCGTCCCGGAGGATCCGCTCGGTGGTCTTGGCCTCCAGCCAACCGATCACGAATGCGTCCGAGGGACGCAGCTCCGGTCGGGCCTCGAGCATGGCGTCGACCAGGTCCTGCATGCCGCCCACGTCGGTGCCCCACGCCACGTTGTACGCGGCCTGCCAGTAGGCGGCGTCAATCAGTGGCGCGACCGGTGAGTCCAGCAGCCGGAAGTCGTAGCTGGGCACTGATCCGGTCCACTGACCTTGGAACCCGGCCTGAGCGGCACCACCCATCAGCACACCGAGGTTGGTGGGGTTCACGGTGGTGAACACGAAGTCGGCCCCGCTCTCCACGATCCCGGTGATCACCTCGGTCTCAGGGTCGTCGGGCGCCGGAGTGACCAAAGCCTCGCCGTCGAAGACGAGCTCGAGGCCTAGCTCCGAGATGGCGTGCTTGGCGCCGAAGGCAGCGTCCTGGCCGTACTCACCCGGGAAGGAGACGACAGCCCAGCTCGGGGCTGCGCCGTTCTCCTCCTCGAACTGCGCGGAGAGGAACTCGACCACGTTCATCGACTCGATGCAGTAGTTGGTCTGCTGCTCCAGGGCTGTTCCTTGATCGAAGGCCGGGTCGGCCCAGCCGGAGTACCAGGACAGCGGGATCGCGACCATGTCGTCCTCGATCAGGAGGTCGATGATGCCCGATGTATGCGGCGAACCGGTGGACTGGCTGATGATCGCGACCCGGTCGCGGATCGCTTCGTACTGCGTCCGGTGCTGATCCTCTAGGTAGCCGGTGTCGACCACCTCGGTCTCGATCATTCGCCCGGCAATACCGCCGCTCTCGTTCACGATGTCCCAGTAGACGTCCTGAGCGGCAACGATGTCCTGGACGAGAGGAGAGAAGATACCGGTCAGGTCGGCCAGCAGGCCGACTGTGATCGTGTCCTCAGTCACCCCTACGTCGAAGGCGATGTCCTCGCCGTCATCCATCGGTTCAGTGGTATCCGTGTCGTCATCATCCGACGGCGCCGCCGTGGTGGTGGTGTCGCCGTCATCTGATGGTGCGGCCGTCGTGGTGGTGTCCTCCGCGCCGTCGCCGCAGGCTGCGACAAACAGCCCAAGCACCAGCAGAACGGCGAGCCATCGTTTCCTTGGTCTCATTGTTTCCTTCCTCGTTCGATTTCTACGACCCGACAACGCCGGGTCTGGGCGTGTGTCCAACACCCTCCGTTGCGATGACGTCTGAGCGAACAGACACCGAAGCAACGACGTATGGCGTGTTCTGATGTCAATATGTGAATGGCCACCCTTTCCAATAGTTCTTCACCCGAAGCCAGATCCCGAACAAGCCGAGCGGCTCGAAGATTAGAAACACGATGATCAACGAACCGTACAGGACGAGGTTGAGCTGGAACACCGATAGTCCCGGTCCCACGGCCGAGGTGCCGATCAGGCCGAAGTCCGTCGGACCGGTCGACAGGATGAAGTTGGAGACCGACGCCGCCAGACCCTCCCCGTCGGTCAGGTTGGCAAGCCAACCCGTCAAGTTCTCCACCGCCCTCGGTGTTGCCACCACGAAGAGCGCTCCCAGCAGCACTCCTGCGGTCGAGCCGGCACCGCCAATGAGAATGATGGCGATGACCTCGATGGACAGCAACAGGTTCCATGTCTCCGGGGTCCTGCTACCGAAGAAGGACGCCAAGACGGCGCCGGAGAGACCGGCGAAGAAAGAAGAGATGGAAAAGGCGAGCGCCTTGTACCTGACCTCGTCCACCCCCATGATCTCGGCGGCTATATCGCGGTCGCGGATCGAGGCGAAGGCCCGCCCGAGGCGAGTGCGTGCGATGTTCTTGTGAACGATGGTCAGGAGCACCAGGAGTCCCAGGACAAACAGGTACTGCTTGGCCTGCCGACCGAGCTCGACCCCAAACCATGGGCCGGCCGAGGCGAAGTCGATCAGGGGCGTCTCCTCCTTCCATAGTCTCACTTCGAGCGAGGGCCAATCGCGGGCGAGCCCAGGACCGCCCGAGATGCTCCCGGCATTACGGAATATGTGCTCTCCGATGAAGACCAGGGCGATCGTCACGAATGCCAGGTAGAGGCCCCGGACCCGCACCGCGGTCGGCGCAACGAGCAAGCCAACCAGGGCTGCCACCAACCCGGCTGCGGGCAGCCAGATCCAAATGGGCAGTCCATGCCCAACCAGTGTCGCCGTGGTCTCACCGCCCAGGAAAACCGCGGTGTATGCGCCCACACCCATGAAGAAGGCGTGTCCGAGTGAGACCTGGCCGGCGATCCCGGTGAGGAGATTGAGCCCGAGGGCGGCGATCGCGAAGATCATTGCCTCACCCAGGACCACCAGCCAGATGTTCTGGCCCATCCAGCGGAGTCCGGGGATGAGCTGGAGAGGCAAAGTGACAGCCACTAGCAGCAGCACCACGAACATGACTTTTCGGGTCATGCTCGGGAAGATGGCGTGGTCCTCCTCATAGGAGGTGTAGAGCAGCGGCCGCCCTCTCATCCGACGCCTCCGGTGTCAGGAGTTCCGTCGGAGCTCGGTGGTAGGTAGTAAGTAATAAGGAGCAGGAGTCCGGTCGACCGGAGTCTGTTTGCACGGGCGGAGCGTCCCGACTCAACGACCCCCTGATGGTCGTCCCCCCGCCCGAGGCTCGCCCACCCTCGTGGGCGCCAACCGGGCAAAGTCGGTCGGCAAGTCATGTTGCGAGGACTCATACTCTTCTGATCTCCTCGGTGCCGAAGAGGCCGTAGGGACGGACCAGGAGGAATCCGAGCATCAGAAGGTAGGGGACGATACTGCCGAACCCCACCCCGAGGAGATGGGTGTAGCCGGCGGTGTAGGTGCCGATCAACACCTCGGCGATCCCTACCAGGAAGCCGGCCAGGACTGCTCCCGTCACCGAGTCGAGCCCGCCGATGATTATGGCCGGAAAGGCGCGAAACACCACGAAAGCGGTCGTGTTCGACACGCCGTTGGCGCGGGGCGCCATCGACGAGAAGATGCCCGCCACCGCCGCCAACGCGGCTCCGATCATCCAGGAGATGGCGAAGATCCGTCCAACGTTGATCCCCTGAGCCCGGGACGCCTCCTGGTCGAACGCGGTCGCTCGCATCGCCACCCCCATGCGGCTGCGGAGAAATAGGGCTACCAACCCGAAGCACACCACCGACACCGCAAGGGTCACGACCTGGGTTGTGTTGATGTTGATGCCGAAGATCTCCTGCACGCTTATGCCCCAGGGGTCGCCGATCGGCCGCGCACCCTGACCGATGAAGTCGTCGTTGATGGTTCGGATCACGATGTCGACCCCAACGGTGATGATCGCCACCGAGAACAGTGGCTCCCCGATCATCGGCCGTATGAAGATCCGCTCGGCGATCAACCCGACGATTGCAGCGGCGAGCACCGCGCAGACAACCGCCAAACCCCACTGCACCCACGCGGGGCTGTCGGGTATGAGCCGTCCGGGAAAGTCGAGCACGACGGCGAATGCCGCAGCAAGGAACGCCCCGACTGCGGCGAGGGCACCGTGGGCGAAGTTGAGGACCTGTGTCGCTTTGAAGATCAGGACGAAGCCGAGGGCCAGGAGGGCATAGATAGCGCCGAGCCCGATCCCGTTGAAGAGTGCGAAGAGGAGCTTGTCGAAGCCTTCGAGCCCGAACTGGGCAAGCACCAGGATGTCGGGGATCACGACCGGTACATGTCGTCGATCAGCTCGCCGAACATCTCCGCCATTGCAGCTCGCTTCAGCTTCTGGGTGGCGGTGAGCTCCCCATCCTCGTGGTCGAGCTCTTTGGGAATCATCCGGAACCTGCGGATGTTCTCGGCGCGTGCAAACTTCTCATTGACCTTGTCGACGATTCCCTGCATGAGCTCCACGACCTCTGGCTTCTCGGAGAGATCGCGATAGGTCGTATAGGGGATCCCGCGACGTGTGGCCCAGTCACCCACGGTGTCGAGCTCGATTGCCAGCAGAGCCGAGATGAACTTTCTGCGGTCGCCGATGACCATGGCCTCCTTGACATACGGCGAAACTTTCAGGGCGTTCTCGATCTCCGAGGGAGAGATGTTCTTTCCGCCCGAGGTGATGATGATGTCCTTGATCCGGTCGA
>CAZAHX010000184.1:0-4601 GCA_964485005.1 uncultured Acidimicrobiaceae bacterium
CTGACTACGGCGAGGTCTCCCTGCCAAGCATTGCTGATCAGGATTGGCTTGTAGCCCATGGCGATGTTGATGTTGAGCATGGGCTCGTTGGAGCCGGCATTCCCGGTGTCGACCCGTTCGATCTGAGGGTGGTCGGCCATCACCCGCTTGATGGTGGCCGCCTTCAACCAGCGGCCCAGACCCTTGTTGCGGTGGTCGGGATGCACCCCGGTGTCCCCCTGCCAGGCCAAATCGGGCTGATACTTCTGCACGATGATCTCGGAGAGACCCACGAACTCCCCGGTGTCCTTGTCCACGGCGACGTGAGCCATGAAGTGGCCCTTGACCATGTCCTTCTCCTCGATGTCCCGCCATTTCTCCGGGGTGTAGGTGGTGTCCTCGAACTCGAGATCCTCCTTCGGTGCGGTGTTCATCACATCCATAACCGCGCACCAGTTCTCTAGATGCTCCTCAGGGATCGGAGTCTCCAGGTAAAGGAGCTCGTAACCGGTGGCCCGCTCGGCGGCCTTGTCGATCCAGGCATCCATGAGGTCCCAATCGAGGTCGGCGATGACCAGCCGGCTCCGCTTCTCCTGGTAGCCCTTCTTCATCCCCAGCTCCTTCAGCTTGGGCTCGATCGGGGATCCTTCGGGGACATCCGTGATCAACGACTTGCGATCCCCGTCTTCGAGCGCGTCGAACGTCGCCGCGGCGAGCCGCTTGGCTAGAGCGCGACGCCGGGCCTCGGGACGGACATGGATCCGGGCGAAGCCGTTGTTGAGGTCCTCGTATTTGTCCATGTAGGTGACGGCAACCGCCTTGATCTCGCCGTCCTCGCGCAGCAACCAGCGCCGGACGTCCTCATGCTCGGGGATGTGGCGCCAGCCCACCATCCGCTGCTCGAACGGCTGCGGCGGGTCGTCGGGCAGCAGCTCTGCGTCGTGTCCGACGTAGTGCGAATGCATCTCCCGGAGCAGCGGCTCCGGGGCGGTGGTGGTGTCGACTTCCTCGACGACGATTGTCATGGCCCGGAAAGGCTAGAAAAGGGACTTGGGGAATCGTCGGGGAATTACGCGCGCTCAGGCGGGATCGGGTTGGAGGATCCCTTTGGCCCTCAGCTTGGGGACGACCTGCTCGACGACCTGGTCTGCGGCCTCCTCCCCGAGTCTGGGCACCAGCATCTCCTTGAGCTTGGTCTTGGCCTCGCTCTCGGTGAGCCCCATGAACTCGTCGCGCTTTGCCTCGAAGAGCTTCCAACCGAAGTAAACCAACGCCGCCACCGCGATCAGTCTGAACATTCCGCGCAAGGGATGACGCTCCTCGTTCTCAATGGTGACCTCGTCCATCACCTCTCCGTTGGCCCGACTCTATCCCCTCCGGGGACCGACCGGATCCAGGCGGCACCCGCTCACAGATCGAACAGGCTGCCGGTGATCTGGAAAGGCCCGGCTTCCCCGACCGTGACGAAGTAGGTGAAGGCGATGAGAGCGGCACCGGCAAGAGCCAAGTCCTTCATGAACTGGGTTTGCTCGGTCTGTTTCGCCATCGGGTCGTCGTCGGTCCAGAAGTGATGGATGAACAAAGCCGTGGACACCAAGAAGACGAACAAGAGGAGGGCACCGAGATCGGGCCAGATACCGAGGATGATCGACACCCCGCCCAGTAGGAGCATGACCCCGGAGATGAGGACCAGTGCCCGCGCTCCCGTCCTGACGCCACGAGCCTCCGCGTAACCGGCGAGGCCGTCGGTGTTCCTGAAGTGTCCAGCCGACAGAATGGCCAGCCCTCCGAACAGGATCCGACCGACCAGTACCACGATGTCCATTGCGCTCCTCCGGTTGCTTGGCGGTGCCAACCCGCGGAAAACGCAGCTATTCCCGGGGCGTAAGGTTGACACATGGACCTTATCATCGGGACCACCGCCGGTGCCTACTCGTCCGATGGGTCACGAGAGCCGCTCATCGAGGGCACCCGGATCAACCATCTGGCGGTCGGGGCCGGTTATTGGTGGACAGCGGACGGCAAGGGACGGATCCACCGCGATGGCGAGGTGGTGGCCGAGATGCCTGACGGGGCGATCCCGCTGTGCATCCAGCCCACACCGGACACGGTGTGGATCGGGGCCAACGAGGCTCGCCTCTACGGGTACGAGAAGGGGGAGATCACCGAGGACGAGTTCTTCAAAGAGGCCCCAGGTCGGGAGGACTGGTACACACCTTGGGGAGATCCCGCCGACGTGAGGTCAATGGCGTTGGATGCCGACCACACCCTCTATGTCAACGTACACGTCGGAGGTCTGCTCCGCTATGACAACACGGGTTTGGTGCCCACCATCGAGATCGCGGCCGATGTCCACGAGGTGGCGGGGCATCCCAGCGCCAAGGGCGCGGTATTCGCAGCCACCGCTTGGGGCCTGGCCCAATCCCGCAATGGCCACGACTTCGACTTCCGCACCGAAGGTCTCCACTCCAACTACTGCCGGGCGGTGACCGTGCTCGCCGACCGGATTCTCGTCTCGGCGTCGACGGGTCCGCGCACCGACCGGGCCCGTCTCTACAAGGGCGCGCTCTGGGAGGGGCCTCTCGAGCCGGTGACCGAAGGGCTGCCCACCTGGTTCGAAGAGAACCTCGACACCCACTGTCTGGTGGCCAAGGGAGACGTGGTCTACGCCGGGCTCGGGGACACGGTTTGGCGCTCCGACGACGGCGGGGACACCTGGTCGGTGACGCTGACCGATCTGCCCAAGATCACCTGTCTCGCCTGATCTTGGGCCCGGTCTCCCCTTGAGCAGGTTCATTTCCCATCTCGAGTGTGGCAACTGCGCCGCGCGCCACGACCATCAGCAACTGCAGAACGTCTGCGCCGAGTGCGGCGGCCCGCTGCTCGTCCGGTACCGGCTCGATGATCCTCATCTACCCACTCTCGAGGAGGTGACACGGCGGCCTCCGGGCCAGTTCCGCTTTCACGAGGTGCTCCCCACCGAAGCCGGGGCGGACACCCCGACCCTGGGCGAGGGAGCGACGCCACTGTTCCCCGCGCCGGGGCTCGGGCCGGGAATCCTGATCAAGGACGAGGCGCAGAACCCGACCGGGTCGTTCAAGGCACGGGGCATGGCCGTCGCCGTGGCCCGGAGCACCGAGCTGGGAGCCAAAGAGCTCTGCCTCCCTTCGGCGGGGAATGCCGGCGGGGCGGCCGCGGCATACGCGGCACTGCACGGGGTAGCGGTCGACGTCGCCATACCGGCGAACACCCCCCGAACCCTCATCGAGGAGACCGAGGCATACGGGGCCACCGTCACCCTGGTCGAAGGGACCATCACCGACGCCGCCCGGCTCCAGGCGAAGAAGGCCGCGGCAAACGGCTGGTTCTCGCTGGCGACCCTCCACGAGCCCTACCGCATCGAGGGGAAGAAGATGATGGGATATGAGATCTTCTGGGACCTGGGGAGGCTGCCCGATGTCATCCTCTACCCCACCGGAGGCGGCACGGGCTTGGTGGGGATGGCCAAGGCCTTCGAGGAGATGGAGACCCTGGGCTGGATCGGTGCCGAGCGTCCTCGGATGGTTTCGGTCCAGGTGGAGGGGTGCGCTCCCATCGTTCGTGCCTTTCACTCCGGTGCCATCGAGGCCGAAGTCTGGGAGGAGCCCGAGGAGACCTCCGCCTACGGGCTGCGGGTCCCCTCGGTGTTGGGAGACCGGCTCATGCTGAGTGCGCTTCGCTCCACATCGGGCACCGCGGTCGCGGTCTCCGAGGACGAGGTGAGGGCCGGGACAAGACGTCTCGCAACCGACGGCGGAGTCTGGGGCTCTCCCGAGGGCGGCGCCTGCATCGCTGCGATCGATCGGCTGCTCTCATCGGGGTGGGTGTCGCCCGGCGAGACGGTGGTGACCTTCAACACCGGATCAGCCCTGAAATACAATTAGCCGTTTCAGTTGGCATCTTCGGGATCCGGGGGTACGGTGGCTTCGCCCCCTTTCATTTAGCCCCTATTAAGTGCGTCCATCACACCTGTTTGCGCTGGCAGTTGTGACCGCGGTTCTCGGAGTTCTCGTGGTCCAATTCAGTGAACCCGAGCCTCTCGCCGCCGAAGTGGTTCCCTCGCCCCCTGTTGTGCTGGCGCTCGCCTTCCAGATCGAGGACGACGGGGTGACCGCCCCCAACGAGGAGGCGGCCCTCAACAACGAGAAGGAGGACGAGCTGAGCGCGGAAGCCGAGGCCCGCTCCACCTCCACCACCACCACCACGACCACCCTTGCCCCCTCCACCACGGTCGCCCAGGCGGCCCCTGCCGCTCCATCGGGATCATCCGGGTCGGGGTCCTCCTCTCCCACCACCGCTCCGCCGAAAGCGACGACGACGACCCAGCCTCCCCCGCCACCCCCACCCTCGGGTTCGTTCAACAGCGGGATGGAGTCGGACTTCTACAGTCGGATCAACTCGCTGCGCGCATCGAACGGACTGCCCGCCCTGAGCGCCAACGGCTCCCTGGCCTCATACGCACGCAATTGGGCCAAGTACATGGCCGACCAGGGAAGTCTTGGGCACTCCAACATCGGCTCGCTAGTCCCCCCCTGGTCGTCGGCCGGTGAGAACGTGGGCACGGGCGGCTCGGTCGGAGGCAT
>CAZAHX010000185.1:0-4590 GCA_964485005.1 uncultured Acidimicrobiaceae bacterium
CGGCTTCCCTGGCCACCTCGTGGGCGCCATCGGGAGGCACGGCCACGGCACCGGTGCCTGTCTCGAACGGGTCCCCGCTCTCGGCGGAGGCCACCACACCGTCGACCACCCGGCCTCCGTCGAGGAGGACGATTCGGACCGGGTCGCCTCTCACCGCGCCCGGTGGGACCTCGGTGGACACGACCCACCAGCCCTGGGGGATGAGACGGTCCGGATCTCCGGTGTCACCCGGGAGCAGGGGAGCGCCTGCGGCGATGTCGCGGGTGGCGACCGCGCCCGGGCCCGGGGAGTCGAGCAAGCCCACCGGCACCGGACGGAGCTCCGTGTTGGCCGCGCTCAACACCTCCCCTCTGGGGATGTCGACCAGGGCGAAGGGATGCCGGGTGACCGGCTCGGGGCCGAACTCCACCCAGAGGGCTATGGCCGCGATGGCCGCCGCGGAGGCCCACCGGGCCCATGGGATGGGCTGCAGCCAGAGCATGACCACAAGGTAAGGGAGCGCCGCGCCGCGGGGAAGGGTGTCAGTCGTCGGTCGAGGAGGAAGAGGCCTTGGCGGTCTCCTTGGAGCCCTTGTCGGACTTCGACTCCTTCTTGGAGGTCTTCGAGCCGTCGCCGCTCTTCACCGGTCCCCGCTTGTCGGTGGCGTAGAAGCCCGAGCCCTTGAAGACGATGCCCCGGGCATGGAAGACCTTCTGCAGGTCGCCTCCGCAGCCCTTGTGCTTCTTCAGGGGCTTGTCGGAGAACGACTGGAACACCTCGAGGCTCTCGCCACAGGTCTTGCAGACGTATTCATAGGTGGGCATCGATATTCTCTTAGACCGCTCGCTTCGGAGGACTGGCGCGATCTTAGAACCGCGCCCGGGCTGTCTTCCATTCCCCACCAGCCAATATGATCGGCTGGAATGACCGTGGCCCTCGCCCTCGTCGCCGCTTACCTGATGGGGAGCATCGACTTCGCAGTCGTCGTCGGCCGCATGCACGGGGTGGACATCCGGGAGGTAGGCAGTGGCAACCCCGGGACTTCCAATGTGCTGCGCACCCTGGGCAGGATCCCCGCGGCGATGGTCCTCACCGGTGATTTGCTCAAAGGGGTGATCGCCGCCGCGATGGGCTGGTGGGGGGCGCTGCTGGCGACCGGGTCGGCCGATCCCCAGGTGCATTGGGCATTCGCCGCCGGACTGGCCGCCGTTATCGGGCATTGCTACCCGGTCTTCCACCGCTTCCGGGGCGGCAAGGGCATGGCCACTGCTCTGGGAGCGCTGGCCTTCACCCTCCCGTTGGTGGCACTGGTGGACGCCGTCATCTGGCTGGCGACCGTTTGGCTGTCCAAGACGGCCGCGGCCGCCTCCCTGGTCGCGGTGGCCGTCACCATCCCGCTGGCGGTGTGGGCGGGGCTACGCGGGCTCGCCCTCGTATGGCTCGGGGCCATGCTGGGTTTGGTGGTGTGGCGCCATCGGGCCAACATCGTGCGCATGGTGAGAGGCAGCGAGCAGAAGGTGCCGACTTGAGCATCGAGGTCGCGGTGATCCCAGCCGCCGGTCGGGGGACCAGGATGCGCCCAGCGACCCGGATCGTGCCCAAGGCGCTGCTCACAGTGGTCGACAGGCCGGCCATCCAGTACGGGGTGGAAGAGGCGGCCCGTGCCGGGGCGTCCGAGGCCATCGTGGTCGTCGATCTCGAAACCGGCCACCTCATAGCCCAGCACTTCACGATGGAGGGTTCCCTCCCCGGGCTGGAGGACATCAGGGTGAGGCCTGTGGTCCAGGAGGAGCCTCTCGGGCTGGGCCACGCTGTCCACGAAGCCGCCGAGATGGTGGCCGACCGGCCCTTCTTCTGTCTGCTCTCCGATCGGATCGTGCGCCCGGGCGGGGATGTCCTCGCCGATCTTGCTGCCGGAAGCCACGACGGGGAGGTCTCGGTGATGGGCTTGCGCCAACTCGACGACGAGCATCTCTCGGCATACGGTGTCGCCATCCCGGCCTCCGAGGTCGAGGATGGCTATCTCGACCTTTCGGGTGCGGTGGAGAAGCCGGGGGTCGAGGCCGCTCCATCGAGCTACGGGCTCGACGGCCGTTACGTGTTCACGCCCGAAGTCTTCACCATTCTGGAGAAGACTCCACCCGGAGTGGGCGGGGAGATCCAGCTCACCGATGCCATCAACGCCCTCGGAGCCGCCGGGCGCTTGCGGGGTTTCGTCGCCGACCACGCCCTGTTGGACGTGGGCACTCCAGAAGGCCTGCTTCATGCCAGCTACCAGCTGGGTCTGCACCGCTACGGGCCCGGCGTCTTCGCCGACCAGTGAAACCGCTCGAGGAGGTCAGGGACCTGGTGCTGGGGACGGTTTCCCGGCTGGAACCCGAGACCGTCCCACTCGAGAGGGCCTTGGGTCGGATCTTGGCCGAGCCCGTGATCTCCCCCCAGGATGTCCCCCACTTCGCCAACTCGGCGATGGACGGGTATGCGGTGCGCGCTGACAACGTGTCCTCTCCAGGGGTCAGCCTCGACGTCGCCGGCGAGGTTCCCGCTGGTGGGGTCGCCCCAGTGGAGGTGGGAGCGGGCCAGGCGTTGAAGATCATGACCGGCGCCCCCATGCCCGGGGGAGCCGACGCAGTGGTCAGGGTGGAGGACACCGAGGAGAGCGGGGGGAAGGTTCGCATCCGCGCCGCGGTCACCGCGGGGACCCATGTCCGCGCCCCCGGAGGTGACCTGAAAAGGGGCGCGGAGGTGTTCCCTGCCGGCACCCGTCTCTCCGCGACCCATATCGGCGTGCTGGCCACCATCGGTGTCATCCGGCCAGTGGTCTCCCGGGTTCCCCGGGTGGCGGTGTTCTCGACCGGGGACGAGCTGGCGCCTGCGGAGACGGAGGATCTCGGACCAGGGATGATCAGGGACTCGAACCGGCCCATGCTCCTGGCCATGCTCACCGAGTCCGGTGCGGAGACGCTCGACCTGGGCGCCATAACCGATGACGCCGATCTGCTGCGGGCGGCGGTAGGGCGGGCTGCGGTCGAGGCGGACGCCATCGTCACCTCGGGCGGTGTCTCGATGGGCGACTACGACATGATCAAGACGGTCCTCGGGACAGAGACGGGAGTCGATCTCCTCGAGGTGGCCATGAAGCCGGGGAAGCCCTTCGGCTTCGGCCCGGTGGGGGGGACGCCGCTGTTCGGCCTGCCCGGCAACCCGGTTTCGGTACTCGTCTCCTTCGAGCAGCTCGTGCGACCGGCCTTGCTCGCGATGCAGGGGGCTCTCGCCATCCTCCGGCCACGGCTCGCCGGCATTGCCGGAGAGCGACTGGAGAGCGACCCCGCCAAGGTGGAGTTCGTCAGGGCGCGTTTCGAGGAGGGGACGGTGGTGAAGACGGGAGGACAGGGCTCCCACGTCCTCTCCGGCGCCGCCACGGCCGACTTCTTCGCCGTCCTGCCCGTCGGGGTGGCGGTGGTGGAGGAAGGTGCCGAGGTCATCCTCGAGTTGTTCCGGGCGGAGGCGTCGCGGGGGGTCGGGCGGTGACCGAACCGGAGCTGACCCATCTCGGTGGGAAGGGCGAGGCTCGCATGGTCGACATCGCAGGCAAGGAGCCCACCCAGCGTGTCGCCGTAGCCGAAGGTCTGGTGCGGATGACCGCCGGCCTGGTTGCCCGTCTCTTCGACGGCGATCTTCCCAAGGGCGACGCAGTGGCGGTAGCCCGGATCGCCGGCATCATGGCCGCCAAGCGGACCCCGGATCTGATCCCGCTGTGCCACCCGATACCCCTCGGCTCAGTGGAGGTGTCCCTGGAGCCGGTTGACGGTGCGGTGCGCATCGTGGCTACGGTCTCTACGACAAGCCGCACCGGAGTCGAGATGGAGGCGATGACCGCCGTCTCGGTGACGGCGCTGACTATCTATGACATGGTGAAGAGTCTGGAGCGTGGTGTCACTATCGAGAGTGTCCGTCTTCTCGAGAAGACGGGCGGTGAGTCCGGCCCGTGGACGCGGGAAGACAATCGTTGAATGGCGAGGGGTTGCGGCCTACTCTCCTAGGCAAGCGGAGTTGATAAGGGGACGATGGAAGCCAGTGTCATAGTCGGTCTGCTGGTGATCGCAGCCGTTTGGAGCGTGTACTTGCTCCCTCAAGTCTTTGGAGAGCGGAAGGACGCGCCCATCAACTCGACCGAGGAGTTCGATCGCTGGACGCACTCCATCTCCTACGTTCAGAAGCACAGCACCGACTTCCTCGCCTCGCCGACGCGCGAGGTGATCAGAAATCGCCGTCGCCGCACCCTCACCGTCCTCATCAGTCTCATCGCGGCCAGCATGGGTTTCGCCTGGTACCTGAACTCACTGCCCCTGCTCCTGGTCGGACTGTTCTTCGGATCGCTGCTCGCCCTCTACCTCACGGTGCTCTCCCAGATGCAGAAGAACCGTCTCGAGCGGCAGAAGGTGATCCATGTGGCCGAGAGGCCGAGCGAGTGGGAGGAGCCGCAGATCAAGGTGGTCGCCAACTAGCGCCCGATCTGGCCTGGCAGCCGGCCCCCGGTAGAATCGCCTCTCCTAGGGGCTGTAGCTCAGCTCGGCAGAGCACCTCGTTCGCAACGAGGGGGCCGCGGGT
>CAZAHX010000186.1:0-4582 GCA_964485005.1 uncultured Acidimicrobiaceae bacterium
TGATATTGGACCACGCCGCCCGGGTGCAGACCCTGGAGGGCGAGCCTCACGCCGGTTCGGCCCACCCTCTCCGACTCACCAATGTCTATCGGGAAGACGAGGTGAGACCGTCGCTCGACCGCGATGAGGTGCTCGCTCAAGCCCCGGAGAGCATCGACGGCTACTTCGCCGCTCCACCAGCCATGGAGTCTGGGTGAACGCAGACTCGCCCACCATCGCCGAGGCGGGGCGACTGCTCCGTTCCGGCGAGCTCACCGCGGTGGATCTGCTGGCATCCGTGCTCGACCGGGCGCATAGCACCGAGGCCCAGCTACACGCCTACCTCACCATCGACCGCGAGGGGGCGGGGCGCGCCGCCGCCCAGTCCGACGCCGATCTCGCCGACGGGCTGGACCACGGTCCCCTGCACGGAATACCGGTGGCCCTCAAGGACAACATGTGCACCAGGGGTCTGGAGACGACCGCCTCTTCCCAGATCCTCTCCGGCTATCACCCCCCTTACGACGCCACCGTGGTGAGCAAGCTTCGCCAGGGGGGAGCGGTCATCGTCGGCAAGACCAATCTCGACGAGTTCGCCATGGGGTCGTCCACGGAAAATTCGGCTTACGGCCCCAGCTACAACCCATGGGACATCAGCCGCGTTCCCGGTGGCTCCTCGGGGGGCTCGGCGGCCGCAGTTGCCGCGGGCTCGGCCCTGGGCGCCCTGGGCTCCGATACCGGAGGCTCGATCCGCCAGCCCGCCTCGCTCACCGGTCTCGTGGGTCTCAAGCCCACCTACGGCACGGTGAGCCGCTATGGGCTGATCGCCTTCGCATCGTCGCTCGATCAGATCGGCCCCTTGACCCGTACCGTGGAGGACGCCGCCGTGGTCCTGGAGACGGTGTGGGGCCACGATCCCCTCGACTCCACCTCTCATCCCGGTCCTTATCCCGATCTCAGAGAAGGCCTGGGCCGAGGGGTCGAGGGCCTGCGGATCGGGGTGGTCGAGGAACTCTCCGGGGAGGGCTACGAACCCGCGGTCGAGAGGTCGGTGGCGGAGATGGTGGAAAGGCTCTCCGGCGCGGGCGCGGAGATAGTCGAGGTCTCCCTCCCCACCTTCGACATCGCCCTGTCCGCCTACTACCTGATCGCTCCGGCGGAGGCCTCGGCGAACCTCGCCCGCTTCGACGGGATCCGTTACGGCTACCGCTCCCCGGGAGCCACGGTCGAGGCGCTCATGGCGAGGACCAGAGCCGAGGGGTTCGGTCCCGAGGTGACGCGTCGCATCCTTCTCGGGACCTATGCCCTGTCGGCCGGCTACTACGAGGCGTTCTACGGCCAGGCGCAGAAGGTGAGGGCGGCGATCCAGGAGGACTTCGACCGCGCCTATCAACAGGTCGACGTGCTGGTGTCACCGACCAGCCCGACCGTCGCCTTCCCGGTGGGGGACCGTGTCGACGACCCGCTGGCGATGTACCTCTCCGACATCTGCACCATCCCCTCCAACCTGGCTGGTCATCCGGCGATCTCGGTCCCGGTTGGGCTGGACGACGCCGGACTCCCCATCGGTTTCCAGGTGATGGCTCCTGCGCTGGGGGAGACCGTCATGTTCCGGGCTGCCGCCGAGGTCGAGCGTCTCGCCGGCTTCGAGGCCCGGCCCCGGCTGGCCGAGGTGCCGGCGTGAGCTGGCAGCCGGTGATCGGGGTGGAGGTCCACGTCGAGCTGTCCACCGATTCCAAGATGTTCTGCGGCTGCGCCGTCGAGTTCGGGGCGCCCCCGAACACCCGGGTATGCCCGGTGTGTCTCGGGTTGCCCGGTGCGCTCCCCGTGACCAACCGCAAGGCCATCGAGGACATCATCGCCATCGGGCTCGCCCTCGACTGCGAGGTCTCGGATCACTCGGTGTTCCACCGCAAGAACTACTTCTACGCCGACCTGCCCAAGAACTACCAGATCTCGCAGTACGACATACCGGTCTGTCACGACGGCCATCTCGACCTCACCGTGGACGGACAGACCCGGCGAATCGGGATCGAGCGGGCGCACATGGAGGAGGACACCGGCAAGTCCACCCATCTCGGGGAGACCGGCAGGATCCACGCCGCCGAGTCGACCTTGCTCGACTTCAACCGGTCCGGGGTCCCCCTGGTGGAGATCGTCTCCCGGCCGGACCTCCGGAGCGCGACCGAAGCCAGGCTCTATGCCCAGCAGCTGCGAGACCTGGTCGCCGAGCTGGGTGTCTCCGACGCCCGGATGGAGGAGGGCTCGATCCGGTTCGACGCCAACGTCTCGGTGCGGCTCGAGGGAAGCGAAGAGCTGGGCACCAAGGTGGAGATCAAGAACATGAACTCCTTTCGATCCCTGGAACGGGCCATCGCCCATGAGATCGACCGGCAGATCGAGCTGGCTGAGCGCGGGGGCGTGGTGACCCAGGAGACCCGCCATTGGGACGAGGAGGCGGGAGTCACCCATTCGATGCGCACCAAGGAGGGGTCCTCCGACTATCGCTACTTCACCGAGCCCGACCTGGTCCCGATGGAGCCCGATGTCGCTTGGATCGACGAGATCGGTGCCGGTCTGCCCGAGCTGCCGGTGGCGCGCCGGCAGCGATACGTCGCCGACGGGCTGGACGAGGACCTTGCCGGGGTGCTCTCGGCGTCGCCACCCCAACTGCGGGAGGTGTACGGCGAGGCGGTGGAGGCGGGTGCATCGCCACGCAGCGCGGCGAACTGGCTGGTGGGCGAGGTGACCGCATGGCTGCGTCGCGAGGGTGCCGACCTCGAGGCCCTGCCGCTCCGCGGCGATCAACTCGCCGAGCTGGTGGCCATCATCGAGGAGGGAATGGTGTCCGTCTCGGCAGCCAAGGAAGTGCTCGAGGGTGTCCTCGCCGGGGAGGGTTCGCCGCGGGCAGTGGCCGAGAAGCGCGATCTGGTCCAGATTTCGGAGAGCGCCGAGTTGTCGGCCGTGGTGGAGAAGGTGGTCGGGGACAATCCCGATGCGGTGGCCTCCTTCCGAGGGGGGGAGGAGAAGGCGATCGGTTTCCTGGTTGGCCAGGTGATGAGGGAGACCGGGGGCCGGGCCGACCCCAGGGCCGTGAACGAGATGCTCCGCCAAGCCCTCTCCCCATAGTCCGGCGTTTCGTCGCGACCCCGTTAGCTTCAGACTGGACATGCCGCGTCAGACCAAGATCATCGCCACGCTCGGGCCCGCGGTGGCCAGCGAGCAGGGGGTGCGGTCACTGGTGGATGCCGGCATGGACGTGGCTCGTCTCAACTTCTCGCACGGAGAGGCCGAGCTACATCGCAAGATGGTCGACTGGGTACGCAGCGCCGCGGCCGATGCCGGGCGGGTGGTGGGGGTGATGCAGGACATCCAGGGCCCCAAGCTCCGCATCGGCGAGTTTCCCGGCGGAGTGATCGACCTGCGCGCCAATCAGGAGGTGGAGCTGATCGCCAGCTCCGGGAAGGGAGACGCGGTGACGATCCCCATCGGCTACGACTCCCTGCTCGAGGATGTGGAGAAGGGGGACCGGGTCCTCCTCGCCGACGGGATGGTGGGCCTCGAAGTGACCGGAGCCGGGCGGAACGGACTTATGGCGCGGGTCGTCACCGGCGGCCAGCTCGCCGATCACAAGGGCGTGGCCTTTCCCGACAGCACCCTCTCGGTGGAGAACATCACACCCAAGGACGAGGCCGACCTCGAGCTCGGCCGGGAGCTCGGTGTCGACTACGTGGCCGCCTCCTTCGTCCGGAACGGGGCGGACGTCGACGCGGTGGCCGCGCTTTGCGGGAGCGCTCCGGTCATCGCCAAGATCGAGATGGCGCAGGCCCTGGACAACCTGGACGAGATCATGGATGCCGCCTTCGGGGTGATGGTTGCCCGGGGAGACCTGGGGGTGCAGCTGCCACTGGAGCGGATCCCATTGATCCAGGCCGACATCCTCTACCGGGCCAATACGGTGGGTGCGATCTCGGTGACTGCCACCGAGATGCTGGAGTCGATGACTCACAGCTCCCGGCCGACTCGGGCCGAGGTGACCGATGTGGCCAATGCCGTGATGACCGGCACCGACGCGGTCATGCTCTCCGGTGAGACGGCGGTCGGGGACTACCCGGCGAAGACGGTGGCGATGATGGCACGAATCTGCCAGACGGTGGAGGAGGGCACGCTCTCCACCCGGGGCGAGTACCCGGTCGCATTTGTGGGCGACGCCAACGAGGTGGCCTCTGCGGTGGCCCAGGCCGCTACCCACATCGCCCGCAACGTAGGCGCGGAGACCATCGTCGCCTTCACCGAGTCGGGGAGCACGGCGAGGCTCATCTCCAAGTACCGGCCCGAGCAACGAGTCGTGGCATTCACCCCCAACGAGTCCACGCTGCGGCTGATGTCGCTGTTCTGGGGGATTTCCCCCCACAGCTTCGAGAGGCGGGTCTACACCGACGACGAGATGGCCGCTGCGGCGCAGATCCTCGAGGACGAGGGAATTTGCGCTGAGGGTGACCGGGTGGTGATGGTGGCCGGAGTTCCCCCCAACTTCCAGGCCGCCACCAATCTGGTCAAGGTGCACCAGATCGGCGAGCAGGCCGGTGCGCTCGGGGGCTAG
>CAZAHX010000187.1:0-4568 GCA_964485005.1 uncultured Acidimicrobiaceae bacterium
CCGAACCAGCGGCCTCGCCGTTCCCGAGCCTCGATCTGGTGGATGAGGGCTTTCCTGGCCATTGGGATAGAAGCGTTACGGGACCGCATGGGAGTTCCCACCTACGATCCGATGCCAGGATACCGAGATATGGATTCAACCCCGCGTACCTCGAGTGATATCGAGATCGAGACGGTGTACGACACCCTTCCCGATGGTGTCGACCTATCCCCCCCCGGGGAGTACCCGTTCACCCGCGGCCCCTATCCCACCATGTACCGGGGCCGGCTGTGGACCATGCGTCAGTACGCCGGGTTCGGCTCCGCTGAGGAGACCAACCGTCGCTTCCGCGATCTCCTCGCCGCCGGCCAGACCGGGCTGAGCGTCGCCTTCGACCTCCCCACCCAGATGGGTCTGGACTCCGATCACGCCCTCGCCGCCGGAGAGGTGGGCAAGGTGGGTGTAGCCATCGACGACATCGAGGACATGCGTCGTCTCTTTGCGGAGATCCCCCTCGACGAGGTGTCCACCTCGATGACCATCAACGCCACCGCGGCGATCCTCCTTCTTCTCTACGAGCTGGTGGCGGCCGAGCAGGGAGTGGGCGGGGACCGTCTCCGGGGCACGGTCCAAAACGACGTCCTCAAGGAGTACGTGACCCGGGGCACCTACATCTACCCGCCTCAGCCCTCGATGCGACTCATCACCGACCTGTTCGCATATGCCGACGCCAATCTGCCCCAGTGGAACACCATCTCGATCAGCGGCTATCACATCAGGGAGGCGGGGGCCACCGCCGCCGAGGAGCTCGCCTTCACCATCGCCAACGGGCTGGCCTACGTCCGCGCCGCGGTCGACGCCGGGCTCGAGATCGACTCGTTCGCCCCCCGGCTCTCTTTCTTCTGGAACGCCCACAACGAGCTGTTCGAGGAGGTTGCCAAGTTCAGGGCGGCGAGACGGGTCTGGGCCCGGCACATGAGAGAGGAGATCGGCGCCACCGACCCCAGGTCGTGGGCCATGCGGTTCCACACCCAGACTGCCGGCTCCACCCTCACCGCCCAGCAGCCCCGGACCAACGTGGTGCGCACCACCATCCAGGCGCTCTCCGCGGTGCTGGGCGGCACCCAGTCGCTGCACACAAATGCGTACGACGAGGCGCTCGGCCTGCCCACCGACGAGAGCGCCCGGCTGGCCCTGCGCACCCAGCAGGTGATCGCCCACGAGTCGGGTGTCGCCAACACCGTCGACCCTCTCGCCGGCTCCTACTTCGTGGAGACCCTCACCGCTGAGTTGGAGGAGCGGGCGGAGAAGCTGATATCGGAGATCGAGTCGATGGGCGGAGCGGTAGCCGCCATCGAGGAGGGATGGATGCAGGCCCGCATCGAGGAGTCGGCCTACCGGGTGGCCCGGCGTTACGAGAGCGGCGAGATGGTGGTGGTAGGGGTCAACCGTTTTGCCGACGAGGACGCAGACGAATTGGAGCCGCTCGCCGTCGATCCGGCGTTGGAGGAGCGGCAAATGGGGGAGCTGGCGACCCGTCGTGCCGCCCGGGACAACGCTGCAGTGGACGAGACGCTGGCCGCGGTGGAGGAGTCGGCGAAGGGTGAGGACAATCTCCTCCCTCCGATGAAGGAGGCGCTCGCCGCGGGAGCCACGGTCGGGGAGGTCTCCGACGCCCTGCGACGCGTGTTCGGCGTGCATCGGCCCAGCGGGTAATTTCAGCCGTAGATGACACAACAGATCCGCTTTCTCGTTCTCGGCGGGGGGCCCGCAGGGACCCAGGCCGCCACCACCGCCGCCACCCAAGGGGCCAAGGTCGTCGTCGTCGAGAAGGACATCGTCGGAGGTGCGGCGCATCTCCTCGACTGCATCCCTTCCAAGACCATGGCGGCCAGCGCCCTTCGTCAGACTTCGGTGCGCAACGCGGTGAAGCTGGGGCTGATCAACGACCCGGGGAGGGTGAGCACCGAGGTTCTCGGCGATCGCATCGACGAGATCACCTCGGACATCAACGAGAATTGGGTGGAGCTGCTCACCTCTCAGCAGGTGGAGATGGTGATGGGGACGGGCCGCTTCACCGGTCCCAACACCCTGGTGGCGGAGACCATGGAAGGGGAGCGCAAGTTCGGGTTCGACAAGGCCCTCGTCTCCACGGGGTCGTATCCCCGGGTGCCCGACTGGGCGCCGGTGGATGGCAAGCGGGTCCTCGTCTCCCGCGACGTCTACGACCTCGACTCTGTGCCCGAGCACGTGGTCGTCATCGGGTCGGGGGTGACCGGCGTCGAGTTCACCCACATATTCGAGAGCATGGGGTCGAAGGTGAGCCTGGTCGTGTCCCGGCAGCAGATCTTGCCCCACCGCGATGCCGAGGTTGCCGCGGTGCTCGAGGAGGACTTTCTGGAGCGGGGGATCCGTCTCGTCATCGGGGCCCGGGCCGAAGCCATCGAGGTCAGCGAGGACGGGGTCTCGGTGCGATGCGACGACGGCCGGGTTGTCACCGGCACCCACGCCCTGCTCGCGGTGGGCTCCGTCCCCCTCAGCGAAGGGCTGGGTCTCGATGAGGCCGGGGTGGAAGTCGACGAGGCCGGCTACATCACCGTTGACGAGTTCCAGCGAACCTCGCAGGGGCACATCTACGCCGCCGGGGACGTCACCGGTCAGATGCCGTTGAGCTCGGTGGCTTCGATGCAGGGACGCAAGATCGCCCGACATGCCCTGGGGCTGCCGGTGCAGCCCCTCGACTACCACAAGGTGGCGGAGGCGATCTTCACCGAGCCCGAGATCGCTTCGGTGGGGCTGGTCGAGGTGGACGCCGCCGCCCAAGGCCGGAAGGTGCGCACCACGAAGGTGCCCTTTACCTCCAACGCCCGCTCGGTCCTGCAGGACTTCACCCGCGGTTTCGTCAAGGTGATCTCCGACCCCGCCACCGGGGTGGTGCTGGGCGGGACGATCGTCGGCCATCGGGCTTCGGAGCTGATCGGGGTGATCGCCCTGGCGGTGCAGGCCCGGGTCACCGCCCAAACCCTGGTGGAGACCCTGATGGTGCACCCCTCCATGACCGAGGCCATCTCAGACGCCGCCGAGTAAACCGCGTTCGGCGGGGGCTAGGCGGGAGTTGCGCGGGAGGTGCGAACCCAGGGTTCGACACCGCGTATAGCGGGGTGTGGAACCCTGGGTTCGCCCAAGACGGGGCGGTGTGGGCCCGGGGTTCACGAGGCGGCGGTGCGTTCCGCGAGGAGCTTGGCGATCGTCGACACGATCTCGCCGGGTCTCTCGCGGATGTCGAGCCACGTGAAACGAACGACCAGCCAACCGTGAGTAGCCGCGATGCGGTCTCGTCTTCGATCTGACTCCATTGCCGCTCTCTGCAGATGCCATGCACGGGAGTCCCATTCGATGGCCAACCTGGCGATCGGGTACGCGTCGTCGAATCTCCGGCCGTTCGCCCAAGGGATGGGGAACTGGGCGATCGGCGGTGGCAAGTCTGCTGCGGCGAGTAGCCGACGTCCGCCACGCTCGAGAACGGTAGATCCGGGAAATATGCCCGATCTCATCGCGAGGTAGTCCTTCGCTGCTCGACTGCCCGGCTTGCCCCTCCTCGCGAGCTCCCCGGTGATGCGCTCAAAGTTCTGCTCGTGCATGCGTCCGTCGAGGATCAGGGCCTCGGCGATGGCCTCGAACTCAACGAATTCGAGGACACTGGCGAGATCGAACGCTGTTCGCGCCACATTGGTGATTCGCACCTTGTCCACGCGGGTGGTGTGCGACGGCTTGATGTCATCGTTCCGTCGCACCATGACTCCGGGGAATGAGTGGGTCCTGTGACTGGCGATTGTGACTGTGGGCTTGAGATGGGGGAGGCGTGGGAAACGGAGCAGATGAGCCGCCGACTGATGTGAGACCACGGCGTCTGGAAGGGCCAGCAGAGCGCCACGCATCAGGTCGATGTGGTCGTCCGAGGGAAAGACCCGATATACCCCAGGTGTAACTGGCGTGAGCTGTCCGGACCGCACCCTCCAGTCGATGGCGCTTGCGGTGAGAGCCATCTCAAGGAGTTGCGCCCGTGTCACGTAGCCGCCCTGCTGGGCCGCAAGGCCGACCAGATCCAGTGCAGCGCTCACATGGCGAGCATGCCGCCGAAGCCGACTGGAAGGAACCCTCTTGCGTTGAGCGGTTCGTCACCCGTCGAACCCAGGGTTCCAGGCCGCGTATAGCGTGGTCTGGAACCCTGGGTTCGAGGCAGTCCCTCCGCCGCGCAGAACCGCGTAACTACGCGCAGATCCCGTCTTCGTCGACGCCGCGGGCCGGGTCGCAGAGGAGGGTCTGCTCCACGGTGCGCAGCTGGAAGTGGCCGTCGAGGTTCTCGGCGAAGACGTGGAGGCGCACACCTCGGACGGAATCGTCACCGAGACCGACCACATCGAAGGTGACCTCGCCGAGGTCTCCGACGGACTCTTCCACGACGTTGACGATGCGCGACGGTGGATCGTCCGAGGCCGCGGCCTCCGCCACCAGCATGCCCAGCTCCTCCATCGTCGAGGCTTCCGGCCTCTCCCCGAAGTGATCGATGGTCTGCGATGTGACGTTGT
>CAZAHX010000188.1:0-4560 GCA_964485005.1 uncultured Acidimicrobiaceae bacterium
CGCATTCGGCGGCGGGTGTCCGGCAGCCGGGGAAGCTGCATACCGGTTGGGTGGTGTTGACCATCCTGGAGATCGCTTTGGTGGGCCGCCGGCTGGTGGTGACGACACCGGCGATGTTGCCCCAGTCGTCGGTGATGGTGGCCTGCCATTCCGCCCGGGGATGCTGGTCGGCGTATCGGCGGGCGATGTCGGCGATCACCGGACCCGACCCGGGGATCTCAGCCGCCTTCTCATCGAGGCCGGCCAACGTGGTCATCGAAACTCTCATGTCGAACAGCCCCCGGCCCCCGTTGGTGGGATCCGAACCCAACAACAAGTCGACAGCGATATCGGCACGGAGGTTGTCATGAGACCGGCCGTCTCCGTCTCGGCGTAGCGAGATCATGTGAGCGTTCACCCTCCTGCCGATCGCTCTGGCGTCGGCAATGTCGATGTCCATCAGATACACGTTGCCGGTGCCCGCTTCGGTCGGTTCCACCCACAACCGACGGCCCTCTCTGGCATGCTCATAACGCTGTGCCGCCTCATCGGGGTCGGATTCGACACAGAGACGACGAATCCACGCCCCCAACTGGCCGGTAGTCAACCGTGGAGCTCTCTTCGCGATCTCATCGACTATCCGCCTCGCCTCAGACTCGGTGAGATGAGCAGTCCCATTACAGACAACTCGAGCCCGCCCCAGGTCGATGAGACCCTGGTCGAGCATCCCCCAGACCCGAGGCAGACGCTCTCTCAGGTCGAAAGCCACACCAAGACGACCCTCCGCGGCGCGTCTGGTGATGCACAGCGCGGGACGAAGCTCGTCAGCGGCATACTCGAAAGCCTCTCCAAGACGCTCCGGCGCGGAATCGGCGTCGCCGGGAGCCGTATACGCCAACTCCTAGACATCCGCCGCAGAACCAGCCTGATGATGAGACACCAGCCGCTCCCGCGCCCGCAACAACCTGACCAAGTCGAAACCATTCAACCGAGACCGGTCAACAGAACCCAAGATCGCATAGAGAAAAAGACCAGGAGAAATCGAATCCAAATCAGGAAGGACATGCCGGTCATCCTCCCGGCAGGTGTTCTCCTCGACAGTCAGCAGATAGACCAAATCGTCGAAACCGTCATCATCCCAGACACTGGCGGTATCAGCCTCCCCCGCCCGAAGCCCCACCGAAACACTCTCCCTATCGAACATATGTACGACGCTACAACCCACCCCCGACAGATTCAAGAGGGTCGAAATGGGAAGATGCCAGCCCTCTCTATGCTGCGGGCGTGGAAACGGCATTGCCCAACGCTCCTGATTGGGCTTCTCTCGCCCATGCCTATGGGCCGGCGGTCGATACTCCTGAGCATCTGTTTCGAGGAGGCGCTGTCCGACCCTGACCCGTTGACGCGGGCTGTGGCGCTCTGGCAGCTGATGATCTCATCGCCAACAACCTTCGCCGCAGTGCTCTCAGGTGTGGGATCTGAGATAGAAATAGAAGCCCTCGCTCGTTGACCGCGCCAGCTCGACTCGCTCCGCCGAGGGGGATCCAATACAAGTAGGCGCCAGGCAGCCTCGCTTCCACTGCGTATCGATCATCGCGCCGCGGGAGATGACCATTCAGGGTCTTTGGTCACATCGTCTTGCCCCGACGACCGGTCGAAGTCAGAGCCCGCTGTCGCGGGCAGTCCCGGTCAGCTTCGTGCCGTCGAGGCGGAAAAGAGCGCACACGAACTCCCGGTCGCCATCGTCCCACGACTCCTGGGTCGGGGTGAGACTGAACACGTCGAGCGAGGAGTCGGGATAGGGAGTTCCCACGTAGGAGTCGAAGAGCGACCCGCTGCACACATCGTACGAGTACTCCCACAAGGCATCCTGGCCGGGAAACGCCCGTGGGAAGGCGTCGGCAAGTGACGCCACGGCGTATACCTCGTTGTCGTGCGCCTCACTGCAGGGAACGGCGGCGACGTCATAGACGACATCGTCGAGGTCCTCGGGGTCGTCGAAGCAGTCCCCCACCTGGAGGGACATCACGTCGAGATCGCCGGCGGATACGACCTCCCCGGAGTCGTCGCGATCAGCGGTGCCGAAGTTGGAGAACAGGTACCAGCCGCCAAAGAGCAGGGCGATCGCCACCCAACGCACCAAGCCACCGGAAGCCCAAGAACGTGGTTCGGGTTCGTCCTCGATCGGACCTGTAACCATCGGGTCGGCAGCACCGGACCGAGGAGTTTGCGACCGATATTGCAGCTCTCGCGGCTCGGGATCGGATGCCTGCGACGAGAGCTCTGCAGGGGCCAGCGGGTCCTCCCGTGACTCCGAAGAGCCCCGAAGACGCTCATTTGCCTCGCGAATCAGGTCTTCGCTGCTCTTGCGCTCACCGTTTTCCATGCCGGGCTAATCGGCATCGATGAGCCCGATCTTGAAGCTCCCTAGCTGTCACAGGCCACCCGCCTCGGCCTGCGCTCAAGAAGCCGGTGACGTCTCGAGCAGGATGTCGTCGATCTGACCCAGTGCCTCGGAGATACCTTCCTCCATGCCCATGGCGATCATCTGCTCCATGGCCTCCAGGGAGGGGAACTTCGTCGCTATCGTCATGCGAACCCTCGGACCCGGCTCGTCGCTGAGCTCGACCGTGCTGCTCGTGGTGGGCATCTCGTCGTTCGGTCTGCCGTCGCTGTCGGCGAATCCGTCCTCGAACTCGAGGCGATGGGGTGCATCGACCGCAGTGATTCTCCACCATCCGTGGTGCTGGTCGCCCTCGGGCCCGGTCATGTAGTACGTGACTGCCCCACCGGGCGCGAAGTCATGCTCGACCACGGTCGCCGGGTAGGTGGGCGGGCCCCACCACCGCTCGAGCTGGCGCGGGTCTGCCCACAACTGCCATACGCGCTCGATCGGCGCCTCGAACTCGGATGTGACCCTGAAGGACAGGGTCTCGGGGTTCTTCTCAACGCTCTTCACGGTCATTGTTGGTTCTCCTTCGGGTGTTCGGAGAGGATCTCCTCGAACTTGTCTATCCGGGCTCGCCACACCGCCTCGAACTCATCGAGGAGCCGGTGGGCCCGTCTTATGGTGTCGATGTCCGTCTGGACGAGTTGCTCCCGGCCGCTCCGTTCCTTGGTCACCAACCCGGCTCGCTCCAGCACGGCGACGTGCTTCTGGACGGCGGCGAAGCTCATCGGGTAGTTGCGTGCGAGAGCCGAGACCGATTGGTCTCCACTCATGGCACGCCTGACGATGTCTCTCCGTGTGGCATCCGCCAAGGCGTGGAACAGCTGGTCGATCTCGTGTTGGTCAGCGGTACCTACAACCATCTGGTTGTAGATATACCAGGGCCCATGCCGGGCGTCAACCCCCGGTTCAGGCTCGCATCGCCGCGCCTTTCGAGTCGTAGGGCGACGGCTCGATCACCCGGGCGGGGCGCTCGACACCGACGACATGGGTGGTGAGCTCGGTTCCCACGTCACAGTGCTCGCGGTCGAGCAATGCCATGGCCAGACTCTTCCCGACGGAATGCCCATACTCGCCTGAGGTCACATAACCGACCCGCGCGCCGTCGGACCACACCGGCTCATACTCCGATCCGTCGGAGTCGACCGCGTCGATCTCGAGGGTGACCAGCTTGAGCTCGGCGCTGTCGGAGTCGTGTTCCTTGCGTGCCGCCTCGGCCCCGATGAAGTCCTTCGACCAGTCGATCCAGCGATCCATGCCGGTCATCCCGGGCGTGTACTCCTGGCGGAACTCCTTCGACCAGATGCCGAAGCTCTTCTCCATGCGCAGCGAGCCCATGGCGTTGAAGCCGTACTCGACGGCACCCACCTCGCGGCCCGCCTCGAGCAAGATCTCTCGCAACAGATTGTGCTCGACCGCGGGACAATGGATCTCGTATCCCAACTCACCGGTCACCGAGATCCGTCCTACTTTCGCCCGGATGAGACCGATGTCCATCTCCTTGCAGGCCATGAAGCGGAAGGCTTCGTTGGAGACGTCATCGTGGGCGACCAACTCCATCAGCTCCCTCGATCTCGGTCCGCTGAGGCCGAAACCCACGATCGAGTCGGACACGTCGCGCACCCCCACGCCTTCCTCGAGGTGCTCGTCGAACCAGCGCATGTGCCAGGCGCGCAGGTAGTACGAGCCCATTATCCACCAGGTCCCATCACCCCAGTTGAGCAGGGTGAGGTCGCCCTTGAGTCGGCCGTCGTGGCCCAGCATCGGCGCCAGCTTGATCCGGCCCGGCCCGGGCAGGCGAACCGACATCATCCGGTCGAGCCACACTTCGGCGTCGGGGCCGGTGACCTCGTAGCGGGAGAAGCCGGTGATGTCGATGATCCCGACGCCAGATCGCACCTGTCGGCACTCCTCCCCGACGATGTCGAAGGCGTTCGACCGCTTCAAGGTCGGTGTCTCCTCGAAGCCTTCGCCGGCGAAGTAGATCGGCACTTCCAGCCCGTACATCTCCCCCCAGTAGGCACCGTCGGCGGTCATGGCCTCATACGCCGGTGGGGTGCGCAACGGACGTGCCTCCCAGAGCTGCTCGTTGGGATAGGTCATCACGAAACGGCGAGAGTAGAACTGGCCGG
>CAZAHX010000189.1:0-4525 GCA_964485005.1 uncultured Acidimicrobiaceae bacterium
AGGCGCCCAAGGCGGTGGTCTTCCCGGCGCCGGTAGGGCCAGCGAAGAGGACCGATCCCCTCACCTGACCTAATGCCCACAGGAACCCCGCGGCCGCAGGTGACCAGACACCGCGACGGACGAGGCTGCCCAGGCTCTCGTCGGCGGCGGTATACATGCGGAGCGTGGCCGACAGTCGGTGAGACACCGGTTCGATCACCGCGGTGAGCCGGGCGCGTCCGTCGAGGACGTGGGCCTGCTGGATGGCGGAGGTGGCGTCGAGCCGCCGGCCGGTTCCCTCCAACAGCCGTTCGACGATGTGGCGGTTCTCCCGTTCGCTGGTCGGCTCGTTGAGGGCGAGAAGTCGGCCCCCTTCCTCTATATAGGAGACCCGGTCGCCCTCGATGAACACCTCCTCGATGTCGTGGCGGGAGAACAGTCCGGTGAGTGGCCCGTACTCGGCGAGCGCTCGCCAGATGCGGTCCACCATGTGGTCTGGCTGACCTAACGACTCCGCCCGACCCGCCGCCGCGGTGGTCTGGTGCTCCCGCACCAGCTCCTCGATCAGATTGCGGGCGGCGTCCGGTTGCTCGGATGGGCGGATGTGCCGCTCCTCGCAGACCTCGGCGGCACGAGTGCGGATCCGCTCGTAGGTGGTCGCGGTGCTCATGTCGCCCACCCAGCCACCAGGTCGGCGGTCATCCTTGTCACCGCTTTGTAGAAGCGTCCTTGGGTGAGTAGGCGCCCATCCCACGCCGCTTTCGGGATCCGAGAGTCGAATGGCAGAAACCAGAGCGATGTGGGGCCGGCTGTGCGTGTGAACTCGCGGCTCCACTCGGCCCTTCGGAACCCGTCGGGCGGCATACGGTTGACCACGACGTGGATGGGCGCCTCGGTGAGGCTGCGGATGTCTGCGATGGTGCCGAGGGTCCGAACAAGACCGACGGGACTTCCCGATGTCGCCACCAACACCTCGTCGGCCTTCTCAACGGTATGGCGGCCGACGTCGAAACGGCCTTCCAGGCCCGACAGTGGCGCGAGGTCCTCGAGAATGGGGTTAACCACAGCGAGGGTCGTTGCGTAGCGCTCTCGGAGGCCGTCGAGCAGCTCCCCCGCATCGACCAATGACAGCTCGTCCCACTCCCGAGGATTGGCCAGTCCGGGGATCACGGCGCAGCCTGAGTCGTGGGTGACGACACTGTCCCTCCCGAAGCGGCCCCGCCGGATGTAGTCGGAAGCAGTCAGCAGATTCGGAACGATGGCAACGTCGAGTCGCTGCGCGATCGCAGGGCGGACGGTGTCGAGGTCGACCAGCACCGTCGAGAGGCTCGTCCGGTTCAGAGCTGCGGCGAGGTTGACTGCAACCTCCGTGACCCCGTCGTCGCCAGTCACCACGATCAGGCGGTTGTGACCATCCCCTAACGCGGGTTCGGCGGCGGGTGGGAACGGATCTTCGAGTTCGGTGTCGATGAAGCGGCGAACTGCTGCCACCTCGGCGGCGCGGGCGACGATTCGCTCGGCTTCGCTGGAAACGGGCAACGAAAGGCCCACCCCGAGGTCGCCGAGCCGATTGGCCTCCGCCTCGGGTCGCTCGGAGTTGACCAGCACCAACACCGCTCTCCCTTCCCGCTGCACCTGGTCGACCAGTCGGCGGGTGAGAAGCGATGACCAGCTGTCGAGGACGAGTACGTCGAAGTCGGTGTCCGCGACATCGCTGGGTGTCAGTGCCTGCCCCACCAACTGTGCTCCACCGTGCTCGCTGACCCAGTGGGTCAGGGTGGTCACCCAGCCGTGTTGAGTCGCTCCGACAAGCAGGCGGGCTTCCACATCACCCCCCGGCCTCAGGATCGCTCGGTTCGTCTGGCACAGCCAGCTCTCGGACATTGAGGCTGGGAGTTCCGGTGGACCTGAGTAAGTAGACAGTGCCGTTCTCCACACCATCGGCAATCTCCAGAGCTTCAGAATCCTCAACCCCCAGGACCACCCACCACGCCGATGTGGCGCTCACAAGACCTGACGCCTGTGCCTCGGGAAGGCCCAGCACGGGGACTGCTTCGGCGACGAATCTGGTTCCCGTCGTCGTCACCACAAGCACGTCAACCTCGTCACCAACCGCGAGGTCGCCGCCGACGGCGTTGGCCGGTGACAGAGGAACTGACATTGCGCGCAGTCCCGATTCGGCCGCCACCGGACGTACGTCGCTCAGAAGGATCGGCTCGGAGGCGGATACGGAGCGGGTGGCTACCTGCCCGACCAGACCATCGAGGGCGTCGGCCGGGTAGATGGCGGCGGCAACGGTCGGATCGGAGGGGATCTCTGCCACCCGCAGATCGGTGGATTCGATCAGGGTTCCCGCTCGGACGTCATCGGCGGCCAGCACCACCGACAGCAGATCCTCCTGTCCTCTGGTCCAGGTGAGGAGGAGCACGGCTGTGACGAGACCCGCCGCCACTGCGATCAGATGGGCGGTTCCGAAGCGGGCTCGCACCCGCTTTGCCGGCGCTTTACCTTCGTTTCCCATCATTGGTCTTAGAAGAGAACTGAACCATATCCAATCTGTGGATAACTCGCAAGAGGAAATCTTGTTGAATCATTCCTAAGGGTTCTGATATGATCCTAGGCCCATGGGTGCATCTCCTAGTACTGAGGAGTCGAAGGACCTGCGAGCTCAGGCCATCGACGAAATTCGGAAGAGCTATCCACCGATCCTGACCACTGCCCACGTGGCGGAGCTGATGCACTGCACCATCGGGGACGTGCGGGACAAGGTCCACAACGGTGAGCTATCCGCCGTGCGGTGGGGCCAGCAGTTCCGCTTCTTCCGCGAGGAAGTGCTCGCTGCGCTGAAAGACGTCTTAGAGGGCGAAGGGGAAATCGCCGACGACTGAGATCGCCGCAACTTGCGTGCGAGCAGCCGCCGATTCGCTGCCGGTGGTTGTCCTTATATATAGGTGATCGGTAGCGGTGGCCACCAGGACCCCGTCGACGCGGCGCCCGCCCACCATCGCGCACGACACCTGACCGCCCTCCACCATCCGACAGAAGGCCACAAACGACTCCACCGTCCGATCACCCGCCGAACCCCGACCGACCCGCCGTTCGGTCACCTCAACTGTGGCCACCGCGTCGAGGTTGATGGCCTGCACCCCCTGCTCCACGGGAAGGAGAACCAGATCGCCCACGGCCGCGGAAGGTACCCCCAGGGCCTCCCCACCGGGCCATGTCAGGCGGAGTCTGTGACCTTGCTGCATCGCCTCCCAGGCCACTTCGGACAAGGAGCGGGACATCAGACGGAGTTGCTCGGCCCCGGCCTCCTCCTCCACCTGATCCCTTCGAGCCTGTCGCTCGACGCGACCCATCGACTCCTCTGCGTCATCCCATGGATCGGGTACCAAGACAAACCCCTTGCCAACAGTCTGCGTTGCAGATTACGCTAGTTCACGTTATGTCAGAGCGCAACAGTGGGAGACAGCTTGTTCGCTTGATCAGGTGGGTGATATTCGCCATGGTGCCTGGGCTTGCCTTCATGACCTTGCTCTCGATCCAGCCTCCCCTTTCGATCAATGAGATCCCTGACGGAGCCCTGGAGCCAGTCCTCCTCAACCTCGGTCGACTCGCCGGGCTGGCGTTGACCGGGTGGCTCGTCGTCTCACAGCTTCTGTACACCCTGGCGGTCCTCACCCGCACCCGATGGCTGGTCGACGTTCTTCGCCCCGTTACGCTGCCCGTGGTCCGTCGGGTGGTCGCCGGAATCGCAACGGTCACCATCAGCTTCAACGCGGCAACCGCGGTGGCCCAGGGTCCCGCTGAAACCACCATCGTCACTGTGGAACACAACGGCCTCCGACAGGAAGCCACGCCCACACCAAACCTTCAACCACTAGTGGAGGTCGAGGCCCCTGAGCCCGCCAGCATTGACGAACCCGCAGGTTCGTACAGCGCTCCCCTCACCTGGCTCGTTCGCCCCGGCGACCATCTGTGGAAGATCGCCGGCCAACACCTCACCATCGTCCTCGACCGCGCACCCACACGCGACGAGCACCATAGGTACTGGGTGGAAGTCATCGATGCGGCACGGCCCATCATCCGCTCGGGAGATCCCGACCTCATCTACCCCGGCGAGGAAATACCCTTGCCCGCAACTCTCGACGCCGGAGTGAGGCCATGAGCCAAGAGATCGACTACGGCTACTGGTATCCCGACGTAGCACCGGTGATGGACACCAAGCAGCTAGCTGAGCTACTCAACACCAACGAGCAGATCGTGCGCGCCTACGCCCGAGACGGCGTCATCCCCGCCCACCGCCCGCCCGGCGGCCGCAAGTTCACCTTCCTCCGCCACGAAATCTTCCAGTGGCTGCTTGAGAACCGGTACGAGCCGGAAGCGCAGAGCCAATGAGCGACCGGCCTCAACCTGAGAAGATCGCGATTCTTGGGTGGGGCTCACTGATCTGGTGCCCACGGGAACTCGGCTTGGCGAGGAAATGGCGACCGGATGGACCACTTCTTCCTGTTGAGTTCGCAAGGAAGTCGGGTGGCGACCGGGT
>CAZAHX010000190.1:0-4519 GCA_964485005.1 uncultured Acidimicrobiaceae bacterium
CGGTTGGTCTTCCCGCCGCCGCTGCCGGGCGCTACCCGACCCAGTTCTCCGGGGGGCAACGACAACGCATCTCCATCGCCCGGGCGTTGGCATTGCGCCCAGAAATGCTCATCGCCGACGAGCCGGTGTCGGCGCTGGACGTCTCGATCCAGGCGCAGGTCATCAAGCTCCTCGACGACGTGAAGCGGGAGTTCGGGCTGACCTCCGTGGTCATCGCCCACGATCTGGCTCTCGTGTATCAGATCACCGACCGCGTCGCGGTCATGTACCTAGGACAGATCGTCGAAGAAGGCCCGACAGTGGCGGTGGTGCATTCACCGCAGCATCCCTACACAGCTTCGCTGCTGTCGGCCACACCTGTTCCCGACCCTGTACTCCAGCGAACCAGAGAGCAGGTCGTCCTGCGAGGAGACCCCCCTTCAGCATTGTCGCCTCCTCCCGCCTGCCGGTTCCACACCCGCTGCCCGATTGCCCGCCCCAAGTGCTCCGTCGAGGCTCCCGAGCTGACCGAGATAGCACCGGGCCACACGGCCGCGTGCCACTTTCCAGGCGAGCTGCTCTCGGGCCTCAAGATCAGGGGGAAAGACGTCTCATGACGGTGGGGCACGCCGTGCCGCGAATCGAGGACGAAAATCTGCTTCGTGGACGCGGGCTCTTCGTATGAAAGGGACCCGCTCGTTCCGTACCACGTCGCACGTTCTCGGGCTCGTGACTCTCGTGGGAAGACTCGTACAAGAGCGCCTCGGCTACTTGCTCCAGTCCCACGGCCTGTCCTTCGCCCAGGCGGTGGCACTGGTGCGATTGTGGCGTTCCCCAGATGGGACACTCCGTCAATCCGATCTCATCGAGTCTCTGACGGTGAGCCGTGCTCTGGGCTCGCAGCTCCTGGGCGAGTTGGAACGGATGAAACTCATCGTGCGAAGAATCGACAGCAGCGACGGACGCCGCCAGGTTGTGGCCCTCACCGAGTCAGGGGCCAACCTGGAGACCGAGGTGCTCAAGGTGTTCGACCAGGTGGAGAACGAACTCCTCACCGGCACATCGATCGCCGACTTAGACCGCACCAGGACGATCCTGCTCGAGATGCTCGCCCGCAGCCGAGCAGCCAGGAAAGACCGAGAATGATCCGGCGCCACCTCGTCGACACCCGATTCGGTCAGATGCATGTCGTCAGCTCGTCCGGATCGGGAAGGCCGCTGGTCGCCCTTCATATGAGCCCCCTCTCGTTCCAGATGTGGCTTCCCCTCATGAGGCGGCTCGACCGCCCCGTTGTCGCCCCCGACCGACTCGGGTTCGGGTGCTCAGACCCGCCGGCGAACGAGTTGGACATCGACGGCTACGCCCGGTCGACCCTCGATGCTCTTGACGCTCTGGAGGTCGAGCACTTCGATCTTTTGGGCGAGCACACGGGGTCGGTGGAGGCGGTCGCACTCGCCCACATGGTTCCGGAGCGAGTCGGCGCGATCGGCCTGGTGGCGATTCCCGCTTACACCCCTGCCGAAGTCCAAGAGCGAGCGTCACGGCGGGCGGTCCCGCCGATGGCGCCACAGGAAGACGGTTCCCACCTCCAGGCTGTGTGGCGCAGGCGGCTCGCGTATCGGCAGCCGCCCTACAACCTCGACCTCCTCCATCGCCTCACCATCGATGAGCTGCGGTCGGCGGGCCCGTATCGGGCCTACCGGGCGGTGTTCGCCTACCCGATGCTCGATCGGCTGAGTGAGCTGGACAGGCCGGTGGTTGTCTTCGCTCCCCAAGACGACCTAGCCGTTCAGACCGAACGGGCCCGGACCCATCTCCCACCCGGCTCGGTGTACATCGACCTGGCCGACCTATCCCTCGACGTCTTCGAACAGGCCAGCGATCGGATGGCCGCGTTGGTTCGACAACACCTAGGAGGGTGAGCATGGCCGAAATCACGCTGGCGACCGCCGACGAGATCCGACAGGCGGCCTTGAAGGCGGCGTCCGAGCTGAGAGTGGCCATGGCGGTGGCGGTCTGCGACTCCGGTGGCCACATGATCACGTTCGCCCGTATGGACGACTGCATGCTGCTGGCGGTCGAGACTGTTCAGGCCAAGGCCCGAGCAGCGGTCTACTTTCGTCGCCCCACGTCCGAAACGGTCTCGCGGAGTGTTCGCCACCCCACGGTCTACACAACATTCACAGAGGTCTCGACCGCGCCGATTGTCCTGTCTATGGGCGGCCTGCCGCTCTGGGACGACGCCGGACGCCTGGTAGGGGCGGTGGCGGCCGCCGGTGGCACCGGAGAGGAGGACGTTGTCGTGGCCGAGGCGGGTGCGAGCGTCTGGGCCGAGGTGGTCGCCACCGGATGAGCCGACTCATCATCGTCGGCGGAGGGAACGCTGGCCTGGCAGCGGCGGTGCGATCGTCCCAACTGGGTATGAGCACTGTGCTGATCGAGAAGACGGACCGGCTCGGCGGCCAGCTCCACTGGTCTTCGGGGCACTTCTCCGCAGCGGGTACCCGTCGCCAGCGGCAGTCGGGGATCGAGGACCACCCGGATCTGCATTTCCAGGACGTGTTGCGAATCGGGCATGGGCGAAATGACCTTGCTCTCGTCCGCCTGGCCGTCAACGAGGCGGCCGCCACCGTCGACTGGCTCGAGGCGCTCGGATTGCCGTTCGGATCGGACACACCGGCGGTGGTAACCGGCCACGAGCTCTACTCGAGGCCCCGGACCTACTGGGCCGGCGAAGATCCCCGTACGGGCGGCCTTCCCCTCATGGAAACCCTGATTGCGAATCTGAACAACGATGTCGTCGAAGTTCGCACCGCGACCACGGTTCACAGGCTCCTCACCAACGGCGAACCCGGTCGTTTCTCGGTGAGAGGGGTGGAGATAGGCTCTGCCGCCGGCCACGAAGACCTGGTGGCCGACGTCGTGATCCTCGCCACGGGCGGGTACGCCGCCAACCGCTCGCTCGTAGAGACACTCCAACCCGAGTACCGCCATGCCCTCACGGGCTGTTTGGATCACGCCACCGGCGACGGTCACCGGATGTTGTCGGCCTTGGGGGTCGACATGACACACAGCGACACCTACATCCCCACAATGGGCATGATCCCCGACCCCGACCGACCCGGGTTCGGGCTACGTTTGAGCGACGCTCGGGTCGTCGTCGACCCGCACCAGCGACTCCCATGGGAGATCTGGCTGAACCGCCGCGGTGAACGATTCGTGGCCGAGGATGCCACGTCGCCCTTCGTTCGCGAGCAGGCACTCATGATGCAGCCGGATCTGACGATGTTCGTCATCTGGGACAGCGGGGTGCGCCGATCGGCCGAGCCTCCCATCGGGCCGGCATGGACGTGGGATCGACTCGAGAGCGAGGCGGCTGCTCTGTGGCTGCATCGGGCCGACGACCTCAAGGGGCTCACGTCGCGGTTGGAGCTGCCCCACCCCTCAGTGGAAGCCACGCTCGCCGCATACCGGCGAGACACCGACCCCTTCGGTCGAAAGCATCGGCCGGTCCCACTCGATCAGCCTCCCTACTACGGAGTCGTGGTGGTGGGTGGCATGCTGCTGTCGCGTGGTGGCCCGAGGGTGGACAGCTCGCTGAGACCGCTCGACGGGACGCTGAACCCGATCGAGGGCCTCTACGCGATCGGTGAACTGCTGGGCATGGGCCGTTTCAGCGGTGACTCGTTCGCGGGAGGGATGAGTGTTGGCCCGGCCCTGTCCTTTGGTCGATGGGTGGTCGACCAGATCGCCGGGGCATCCCCCTGAGAAAAGACCACCCCGACGCCAGCTTCTCATCCCAGGCGCCGTCAGTGCGGTTCGTCTGGGCTGAAGCGCCCGGGTCTGCCCGGGGTGGCTCACTTGGTGATGACGATCTTCCCTCGGGCGTGGCCCTCCTCCAGGTTCCGGAAATCGTCATCGGTTTCACTCAGCTCGTACTGCCGGTGGATGCCAGCGGCCACCTTCCCGGCCTCCATGAGCTCGCGCCGGGCCCCATGTCCGGCGGTTGGGCTTGGAGATGAAGAAGACGACCCGCGCTCTGGCCTGGAGAGGCCAAGGCGGCCGCCGAGAAGCGGATCGACGAGAAACTGGACAGACTCCGCCAACGCGGCAGCCGACTGCAAGCCAACTGACCCCAGCCCTGTCTAGGAACGCCGACCGTGTGGCGATGGGCCGTTCCCGGTGCGGGGAAGACTTCTGACATCTGCCTGGCAGACACCAGGAGTGTTGACTTCAATCACGGTCCGGGCGATGTCGCCGTAAGCGGAGCGCCAGGCGACCGCTCCCTTGGCGGTGATGATGGACGCCTGGGCCGGGTCGATGCCGAGGTGGGTGACCTGTTCGACGTGGAAGGGTGGGGTGGGGATGCTGGTCACGACCAGGTCGATGCCGTCTAGATCCAGCCAGGCGGTGGGGCCCATGGAGTACGACTGGCCGGTGCCCCAGGTGCCGCCCGAGGTGTAGCCGCCGTCGGAGACACCCTTGACCGTGCCGGTGATCGGCACCGGTGGACCGTGCATGTCGTCGGTCTTGCCTCCCA
>CAZAHX010000191.1:0-4462 GCA_964485005.1 uncultured Acidimicrobiaceae bacterium
GATGGGGCCCTTCCCGTCGATGGGCGCGCCGAGAGGGTCTACCACCCGTCCCAAGAGGGCGTCGCCCACGGGAACGGAGAGGACGGTCCCCGTCTGCTTCACCGGGTGGCCCTCCTCTATGTGGTTGTACTCGCCGAGGAACACCACACCGAGGTCGTCCTCGTCGATGTTGAGCACCACACCGAGCAGACCCCCGGGGAACTCGAGCAGCTCGGAGGCCATCGCCTTGGGGAGGCCCTCGACGCGGGCCACGCCGTCGGCACTGGAGGTGACATAGCCCACCGTCTCCTTGGTGACCGTCGGCTCCCAGCCCTCGAGCTGCGACCGCAGGGTCTCCGTGATCTGGTCGGCGGTGATGGTCATGTCTGCCATGGATCTCCTAACGGCTGTTGATGGTCTGACGGACTGACTGGACGCGGCGGGCGATGGAGCCGTCGATGACCGTGTCCCCAACCCGTGCCAGGATCCCGCCGATCAGCGACGGGTCGACGACCACCTTCGCCTCGATCTTCTTCCCTGTCGCCTTCTCCAACGCCGAGGTCAGACGTTTCACGGTCTGGTCGTCGAGAGGGACTGCAGAGCGGACCTCGGCGAGGGAACGGTTGCGGGAGGAGGCCGCCTTCTCCAGCATGGCTCTGACGATCTCGGGGAGGTCGTCGGACCTGCCCTGACTCACGATGAGCTGGATGACACCCACGGTGAGCGGGGACGCCCTCTCCCCGATGAGCTCGTCGACGACGGCCTGCTTCTTGTCGATGGGGAGCTCGGGGTCGGTGAGGGTGGAGCGGAGCTCTCCCGATCGCTCCACCGCCTGGGCCACCGAGAAGAGCTCGTCCTCGACACGGTCGAGCACACCCTCGGCGCGCGCCAGCTCGAAGAGACCGCTGGCGTATCCGGAGATGTGATCGGCCGCCAAGTCAAAGCCTCTCGAGATCGGCGAGATAACGGTTGATGAGGCTCTGGTGGGCATCGGCGTCGAGGGCCTCCCCCACGATCTTCTCGGCGAGATCAACGGAGATGTCTCCCACCTGGGAGCGGGCCTCGGCGAGGGCACGGGACTTCTCGGCGGCGGCTTCCTCGCGGGCCTTCGCTCTTATCTGCTCGGCCTCCTCCTCGGCCCTGGCCACGATGTCGGCCTTCAACTGCTCGGCGGTCTGCCGGGCTTCCTCGATGATCCGGTTGGCCTCGGCCTTGGCCTGGTCGAGCTGGGCCCGATAGTCGGAGCGGAGACTCTCCGCCTCGGTCTTGGCCTTCTCGGCCTCCTCGATCTGGCCGGCGATCGCAGCCTGTCGTTGCTCCAGGGAGCGATTGATGGCGGGGACGGCCCAACGCCAGACGAAGAAGAAGACGACGGCGAAGGCGATGATCCCCGCCCACAGCTCGTTGGTGGGGGGGAGGAGGATCTCCAAACCCCCGGAGCCGCCCTCCTCGGCCTCTTCCTGAGCCAGCGGCACTAGAAGTGCGAGCAGCTCCATCAGCCGAGGAAGAAGAGCACGAAGCCGATCAGCGCCAGCGCCTCGGTGAAGGCGATGCCCAGGAACATCGTCGTGCGGAGCATGCCGGCCACCTCGGGCTGGCGGGCCATGGCCTGGACCGCGTTACCGGCGACGATGCCGACACCTATTCCCGGGCCTATGGCGGCGAGTCCGTATCCGACCACGTTGAGGCTGCCGGTGATGCCACCGGCCTCCTGGGCCAGGATCTGCGCCGCGGCAGTGACTACTGCGAGAGCTGCGTCCATTGTCTGTTTCCTTTCCCTCTCGTGGGTTGTCTACGAGAACTCTCCATGATCAGTGCTCCGGATGGACCGAGGTCTGGATGTACACCGCGCTGAGCAGGGTGAAGATGTAGGCCTGGAGCACCGCCACCAGGATCTCGAAGACGAAGATCCCGATGCCCAGGGCGAACCAGAGGAAGCCGAACGAGCCCTTGAGCGGGATGTCTCCGATGTTGGTGACGAAGACGAACCCGGTCACCAGGAGGATGCTGAGCATGACGTGGCCGGCGACCATGTTGGCGAAGAGCCGGACGGCCAGCGAGAAGGGGCGGATGAAGAAGATGGAGAAGAACTCGATGACCCCGACCAGTGGGCGCAGGAACACAGGGACGGCCCGGGGCCAGACCACGTCCGCCAGGTAGCCGAACCCGTTCTTGGCGAAGCCGATGATGACGAAGAGGAACCAAGTGACCATGGCCAGGAAGGCGGGGATGGCCATGCGCGAGGTGATGGGGAAATTGACCAGCGGAGTGATCTCGAAGAGATTGCCCACCAGGATGAAGAGGAAGATGGAGAGCAGGTAGGGGAAGTACTTGACCCCCTCCGGGCCGATGATCCCGATGGAGACGTCCTCCCGCACAAAGCCGACGACACTGTCGACCAGGGCCTGGAACTTGGAGGGCACCAGACTGGGCCGCCGATAGGCCAGGTAGAGGACCGCCACCACGATCAGCGCCGCCAGACCCATGAGAAAGATGGTCCGGGTGATCGGGGTGTTCCACAGCGTCTGTGTGTAGACGAAGAGCTCGGCCACATCGGCGGGGGCGCACACCGGCTCGGTCTCGTAGGCGCACTCCTCGACGGCGAGGATCATCAACTGGTCCAATCCAGGTCCCTTTCTCGTCCCTTGGACACGGCGACGGCCTCCCACGACAGCAGCACCAGATAGGACACCACCGCGCTCACCCCGAAGGCAAGACGGTCGATCGGCACGAACCGGGCGATGAGCAGGATCATGAGGACCAACAGCCCCAGCCGGAGGAAGAAACCGAAGAGGGCGGCGGCATGATAAGCCGCCAAGCTGATCCTGGCGGAAATCGAGAGGATGGACCCGGCGAGGAGGAAGTTGGCGACGACCACCCCGACCCCGAGGGCCGCGCTCCCCGCACCAACCCAGCCCCCGGTGAGGGCGAAGATGGCGACCAGCGGCGGACCCACCCACACCACCCTGGCCACGGTGTGGCGAGCGAGGATGCTCTCCACGGCCACGCTCTCGCTCTGCTCGACCATCACGAACCCTCGTCCATCTTCTTCAGGTGCCGCCAGACCTGCACGAACCCCGAATAGGAGCCAAGCACGATGCCGGTGATGACCAGCCAGGGGTCGGTGCCCAACCAGAGGTCGAGGAGATATCCGAGAAGGGCACCGGCGAGGATCGAGGAGAGAAAGGACCCGCCCTGCATCCATCCCTCATCGAGGGCCGATGCGACCTGCTTGTGGGTGGAGTCGTTCTTCACGCGTTCAGCTTGTGAATTTCTTCACAAAGTCTACCGGACCGGGCCATTGGCGGCAACCACAGGTACTCCCACCTCACACATGCCCCGCGAAGTCGGCAGGGTAGGGAGGGAAATCGGCGGCCAGCTCGCGGACGCGGGTCTCCACCTTGGCCAGGGCCGACTCGTCGTCACGCTCCTTCAAGGCGGTGGCGATGAGCACGGCCACCTCGACGGCCTGGTCCTCCTTCATCCCCTGGGTGGTCATCGCCGGGGTCCCGATGCGCAGACCCGAGGCGCGGAACGGAGGCCGGGGGTCGAAGGGGATGGTGTTGAAGTTGAGGGTGATCCCCACCTCGTCGAGCATCCGGGCGGCGTCCTTGCCGGTGAGGTCCTCGTCGACCGAGCGCAGGTCGACGAGGAAGAGGTGGTTGTCGGTGCCGCCGGAGACCACCCGCACCCCCTCGGCTTGGATGGCCGCCGCCATTGCCCGGGCGTTGGCCACGATCTGATCGGTGTACACCGAGAAGGAGGGCTGCGCCGCCTCATGGAAGCACACCGCCTTGGCCGCGATCTGGGACTCGATCGGCCCTCCTTGGGCATTGGGGAACACCGCCTTGTTGATCTGCTGGCCGAACTCGTCCTTGGCCAGGATCAGTCCACCTCTCGGCCCCCGCAGAGCCTTGTGGGTGGTGGCGGTGACCACGTCGGCGTGGGGGATCGGGGAGGGGAAAGACATCCCCGCCACCAAACCGATGAAATGGGCGGCGTCAACCATGAACACCGCCCCTACCTCGTCGGCGATCTCCCGAAAGCCCTCGTAGTCGAGGTTCCGTGAGTATGCGGAGTAGCCGGCGAGGACGATCTTGGGCCGGTGCTCCCGGGCGAGTCGGCGAACCTCGTCCATGTCGATGAACTCGGTCTCGGGGTCGACCCCATAGGCGACGAAGTCGTAGTAGAGCCCGGAGAAGTTGACCGGGGAGCCGTGGGTGAGATGGCCCCCCTGGTCGAGACGCATCCCCAGCACCTTGTCCCCGGTCTCGAGGAGGGCGAAGTAGACGGCCATATTGGCCTGGGCCCCGGAGTGGGGCTGGACGTTGGCGAACTCGGCCCCGAACAGGTCGCCGGCCCGGTCGATGGCGAGCTGCTCCATCTCGTCGACCACCCCGCATCCTTCGTAGTAGCGCTTGCCCGGGTAGCCCTCGGCGTACTTGTTGGTGAACACCGAGCCGGAGGCGGCCATCACCGCCGG
>CAZAHX010000192.1:0-4447 GCA_964485005.1 uncultured Acidimicrobiaceae bacterium
CCCTTCACCGTCTCCGAGGCGGAAGGAGCCCACGCCAAGGCGGAGGAGCTCGGCCTCGAGGTGGTGTTCTTCGACAGATACCCGGTGGAGGCGACCGACCTCTCCCCGATTCTGACCCAGGCTTGGGCGACCGACCCGGACGTGATCCTGGTGTCCGCCCACTTCCAGGACGGCGCCCTGGCCGCCCAGCAGATGAATGAGCTGGGCATCACCCCGATGGCCGCCTCCTTCGGCTCCGGTGCGGCCACGACCGGATGGTGGGACCAACTCGCCGAATCGGCACAGGCCACCTTCGGGCCGGCGCAATGGGAGACCTCCCAGGCGGTGGACCCTGCCGCCTTCGAAGCCGACAACTGGGTGGGTCCCCAGGTAACTCCTGAGGAGTTCACCGCCGACTTCGAGGCGCAGTTCGGCTATGCCCCCGATTATCGGGGTGGTCTGGCGTTCCACACCGGCCTGGCCCTGATGGCCGCCATCGAGAACGCAGGAACCCTCGAAACCGAGGCGGTGATTGAGGCCTTCAAGGACCTCGACATTCAGAGCTTCGGCGGAGGGTTCGACGTCGATCCCGAGACCCTGAACCAGATCGGTCACGCCATGGTCACCATCCAGTGGCAGGACGGTGAGAAGGTGATCGTCGCCCCGGCGGAGTACGCCAACGCCGAGGCGGTGTACCCGGCCAACGAGTAACCGAGCCGAGGAGGCCTAGTGGTCTGTCGCTCAATCGATGACGGCGCCGGGCCACTAAGCGAGGACTGAGCAAGTGGAGGCTCAGATCCTCATCAACGGCCTCCTCATCGGTGGCGTCTACGGGATCGCCGCTCTCGGTCTGGGATTGGTGTGGGGGGTGATGTCGGTGGTCAACGTGGCCCACGGGGACATGCTGATCTTCTTCGCCTACATGACCTGGGTGATGGTGGCCACCCAGGCCCTCCACCCCTTCGTCTCCCTGGTCCTGCTGGTACCGGTAGGTTTCCTCGTGGGGATGGGCCTCTACCGGTTCCTGGTCCGACATCTGATCACCCGCAGTGAGGTCGAGTTGATGTCCCTCGTCCTCTTCTTCGGGTTGGGCGCCATCCTCTTCGGGATCGCCGCCTACCTCTGGGGCTCCGACTTCCGCTCCCTCCCCATACCGCTGCCCACGATCCGGGTGTTGGGGGTGGCGGTGCCGGGGACCCGTCTCGCCGCCTTCGTCATCGGCGGAGGGCTGGTGCTCGGGCTGAGCTGGTTCTTCAAGAAGACCTATTGGGGAAAAGCGATACGGGCCGTGGCGCAGAGTCGGAGCGCCGCTAGGGCGCTGGGCATCGACCCCGACCAGGTCTCTGCGGTCTCTTTCGGGATCGCCCTGGCCTATGCCGGAGTGGCGGGTGCCCTCATCGCCATGATCAGCCCGCTCAGCCCATCGCTCGGGGTGGCGTACGCCGGGCGCTCCTTCGCCGTGGTGGTGCTGGGTGGGTTGGGCAATCCCGTCGGGGCTTTGGTGGCCGGGATCGTCCTCGGACTCGCCGAGAGCTTCTCCATACTGTGGATCACCTTCTCCCTGTCGCCGGCGGTGGCCTTCGTCCTTCTCTTCCTGGTGCTCATCCTCCGCCCCCAGGGGCTGTTCAAACCGCTGCGCTCCCGATGAAAACCGTCGAGGAAGCCCCGCTGCTGGTTGAGGAGAGGAACCTGGCCCGGCCCCTCAATATCGCCCTCGCCGCCCTCGGGATCGTCGCCGCGGCCATGTTCGCCCTGCAGCCGCTATTGCCCGGGACCTCGCTGGTCTTCTGGTTCAACTTGATGAAGGCGATCGTCCTCGCCCTCAGCCTCAATCTGATCACCGGCTACACCGGCTATGTCGACTTCGGTCATGTCGTCTTCTACGGCCTGGGCACCTATGTAGCCGGCATCGCCATCGGGATGATCGGCATCGCCATGCCCCTTCCCCTCTGGGTGTTCCTCGGACCCCTGCTCGTGGCCGTGATCGCGGTGGTGGTTGGACTGCCCGCCCTCAGGCTGCGAGGCGCCTACTTCGCCATCGCCATGCTCTCCTTCAACGCCGCCACCAGGCTGATCGTCCTCAACCTCCCTCGCGAGTTCGCCGGTGGGGCCTTTGGGATCCCCACTCCGGAGATCTACGACCCCCGAACCGCCTACTACGGGATGGTGGTGCTGCTGGTGGCGATAACACTGGTCACCATCTGGCTGGGGAATTCCCGCTTCGGCGTGGGATTGAAGGCGATCCGCGACGATGAGGTCGCCGCCGGGGCCATGGGGGTCCGCACCACCCGCTACAAGCTGGCCGCCTTTGCCGCCTCCGCCTACTTCGCCGCGGCTGCGGGGTCGGTGGACTACTGGTTCGTCGCCTTCACCTCCAACGAGCTGGTGTTCAGCAACCTCCAAACCGTGGAGATGGTGGCCGGGGTCTTCCTGGGCGGGGCGGGGACCGTGGTCGGCCCGATACTCGGGGCCGGAACGCTGTACATGGTGCGCGACTTCCTCTGGGCCGAATTCCCCTTCCTCTACCTCCCCATGTTCGGGTTGGTGATCGCCGCGGTGGTGTTCTGGATGCCCAGGGGAGTCATCGGGTTCGTCGAGGACCGGGTGCCCTCGCTTCGCGCCAAGTTCAAGTGACCGACAGCCAGTCGGAGACGATCGCCCGGAGATCGCCTCCCAACTCCGCGGTCGGGCCATGGGCGCTGATCCGCCCCAGCTCCATGACGTAGAGGTAGTCACTGCGGGGCACGGCCGAATGCAGGTTCTGGTCGACGAGGAGGACCGTCTTTCCGATCTCCTTGAGCCGGGAGATCTCCCCGTAGATCTCCTCGGTGATCTTGGGGGAGAGACCGGCGGACGGCTCGTCCATGAGGATCAGTGAAGGGTCGGGCATGAGCACCCGAGCCATCTCGAGCATTCGTTGCTCGCCTCCCGACAGCAACCCGGCATGAACTCTGCGCCGCTCCGATAACACCGGGTACTGGCGATAGACCCGATCCTTGGCCTCGACTATCCGATTGCGATCTCGACGGAAGGTCCAGGCCCCGAGTTCGAGGTTCTCGTCCACCGACATCTCCGGGAACACGCTGTGAAGCTGATCCACATAACCGATCCCGAGGCTCATCCGGTCCTGGGCCGCCATGGTGGTGATGTCCCTCCCATCGAGATAGACCTTTCCCGAATGCGGGACCAGATAGCCAAAGAGGGTCTTGAGCAAAGTCGATTTCCCGGCACCGTTGGGTCCAATCACACAGGTGATCATGTTCTCCGTGGCTTCCATCGACACGTCGAGGAGGACGTGAATGTCGGCGTAATAGGCGACGGTGAGATCCTCACCGCGGATCTGCATCGTCGTCCCCTCCTCCCAGGTAGATGTCGACCAGGCGCTCGTCGGTCAGAACCTCCTGTGGGCTGCCTTCGAGGTAGTTGGCCCCGAGGTGCATGGCGTAAACCCACTCGCAGAGGGTGGCGACCACCGGCATCTCGTGACTCACGATGAGAAAGGTCGTCCCCCCGGCCTCGTTGGCCGACTTGATCGCATCGACCAGGGTCCGCTTCAACTCAGGGTGAACCCCGGCGAAGGGCTCGTCCATGAGCACCAGCTTCGGCTCCGACATCAGGGCGCGGGCCAGCTCCAGCAACTTCTGCTGGCCACCCGACAACTCGCTGGCGTACTGGCCCGCCTTGGCCCGCAAAGTGACCAACTCGAGCAGCTCGGAGCTCCGATCCCGGATGTCACCGCTGATCGCCCCGGCATGGGCCACCGGGACCAGGACGTTGTCCCCCACGGTGAGCCGGCGGAAGATCCGGGGAATCTGAAAGGTCCTCCCCACTCCGGAGAGGGCGATCTCAGGTGAGCTGAGATTTTGGATCGGTCTCCCGTCGAAGATGATGGTGCCCCGGTCGGGGCGGTGCAGCCCGGAGAGGATGTTCATGAAGGTCGACTTGCCTGCTCCGTTGGGGCCGATGAGCGCAACCACCTGCCCGGCCTCGAGGTCGAGGGAGAACCCGTCCACCGCGGTGACGCCCCCGAACCGCTTGACCACTTCGTGGACCTGGAGGAGCGGCATTCGGGCAGTCTAAGTAACCCGGCTCGTCGTGACCCGGCCCGACCCGATCAGGGCACCCACTGCTCCTCGATGAGGATCACCACCCCGGTTTCCACCGTGAGACAGACCATGAGACAGACCCCGAGCTCAGCCCCGATGGCCGCCACCGAGATGGAAAAACAGACGTGGCCCGAGATGATGTGTTACTCATTCCCTATCCCTAGTTCATCGTTCAACGCCATCCTGGCCCGGTAACCCGGCGCGATCGGGAGGGTGTGGTGCGCACCAGGATCCGCAGGCGCGCCCGGGAGGACTCGAACCCCCAACCTCCTGATCCGTAGTCAGAATCAGGGGGTTCTACGTACCTGGCGATTCATGGAAATCTGCGCTGTGGCCTGCGAATTCGTCTGTCAACAACTCGC
>CAZAHX010000193.1:0-4429 GCA_964485005.1 uncultured Acidimicrobiaceae bacterium
GAAGACCTTCTCGGTCTCCCAACGCTTCTGCCATCTGGCCTCTATCGCCTGGTGGTCGTAGGACATCTGGAACTCGCAGGCTAATTGCCAGGTGCCATCATGGGCACCCGACGATCGAGGAGGAGCTGAGTTGGACATCGAGCGCGTAGGTGTGATCGGAGGGGGTCTCATGGGCTCCGGGATCGCCGAGGTCGCGGCCCGCGCCGGATTCGACGTGGTGGTGCACGAGATCGACGCCGCAACCGCCGAAGCGGCGTTGGGGCGGATCGAGAAGTCGCTGGGCCGGGCGCTGGAGCGGGAGAAGATCACCGAGGAGGAGAAGGAAGCGGTCTTGGGGAAGATCACGGTGAGCACCGACCTGTCCGAGCAGGCCGACCGTCATATCGTGATCGAGGCCGCCACGGAGAACGAAGATCTGAAGAAGCGGATCTTCAGTGATCTCGACGAGATCGTCGCCGACCCCGACGCCATCCTCGCCTCCAACACCTCGTCGATCCCGATCACCCGGCTCGCCTCGGCGACCAACCGCCCCGGCCAGGTGGTGGGACTCCACTTCTTCAACCCGGTTCCGGTGATGGCCTTGGTCGAGATGGTGACGACGGTCCTCTCCGACACCGCAGTGGAGGACCGGGCCCAGTCGTTCGCCGAGGGTCTGGGGAAGACGGTGATCCGGGCCAAGGACCGGGCCGGGTTCGTGGTCAACATGCTCCTGATCCCCTACATGCTGGGGGCGATCCGCATGTTCGAGGCCGGAGTGGCGACCGCCGAGGACATCGACATCGCGATGCGGCTGGGGGCAAATCACCCCATGGGACCTCTGGAGCTCATCGACTTCGTCGGTCTCGACACCACCAAGTATGTGGCCGACGTCCTCTTCGAGGAGTTCAAGGAGCCGTTGTACGCCTCTCCCCCACTGCTCACCCGCATGGTCGAAGCCGGTCTCCACGGCCGGAAAACGGGTGAGGGCTTCTTCACCTACCCGCGTTCCTAATGCTGTACGGGCCACATGTGGCCTGTACAGCACACGGAATCGACTCCCGCGTATGGTCCCACAAATGCGCATCGGCTTGATCAACCAGCTCCACGGCCGGCCCGATGGAACCACACCTGCCCCGACCTGGGAGTCGATCTCGGAGAGAGCAACCGCGGCGGAGGCCGCCGGATTCGACAGCTTCGTCTTCGAAGACGCCTTGCTTTACCGCGGCGAGAAAACGACCAACGGCGTCTGGGAGTCGGTGTCCATCGCTGCCGCCCTCGCCGCGACCACGACCAGCATCGGTCTCGGGCAATCGGTGATCAACTCGCCATACCGCTCGCCGGCGATGGTGGCGGCCATAGCCACCACACTCGACGAGATCTCGGGAGGGCGTTACATCCTGGGCATCGGAGCCGGCAACACCCCCGACTCCGATTACGCGGCCTTCGGATTCCCCACCGATCACCGGTATTCGAGATTCGCGGAGGCGATTCAAATCATCCACGCGATGCTCAAGACGGGTAGGGCCGATTTCAACGGCGACTACTACACAGTCAAGGAGGCAGAGCTGGTGCTGCGCGGACCCCGTCCCAAGGGGCCGCCGATCAACATCGCTGCCGGGAGCCCGAAAATGCTGAAGCTCGTCGCCAGATACGGAGACGCGTGGAACTGGTGGGGCTGGGACGAAAGGCTCGAGGAATTGTCGACCCGCATCAAGCCTCTCATCGACCGACTCGACCGGGCATGTCAGGACGAGGGCCGGGACCCTGAGACAGTGATGAGGACCTTCGACCTGTACACCGTGGTCCCGGAAGGGTTCGAGGATGTAGATGGCCTGGAGATGAAACAGCCGATCAGCGGCTCATCGGACCAAATCGCCGAATACCTCTTCGGGATCGGCGAGCTCGGCTTCGATGAGGTCCGTTGCGATGTCTGGCCGAGAACGTCTGAGGCCATCGAGGCGATGCGCCCCGTGGTCAAAGAGCTTCAGAGCGGCTGACCCCCCCGTTCCGCAGTTTCCAATAGGGCGACACGGGGCAATTCCACCCAGTGAGCGACGATTCTGGCCACAACCCTGCCAAGGAACTGCTCGAGGAGGGAGCGTCGCTCCACGATCTGGAAGAGGCGGCACAGGGCTGCACCGCCTGTGAGCTCTACAGGGACGCGACTCAGGTGGTCTTCGGTGACGGGGCAAGCAAAGCGAAGATCATGCTGCTCGGAGAACAGCCCGGTGACGAAGAGGACAAGCAGGGTGAGCCTTTCGTGGGACCGGCCGGCGCCCTCCTCGACCGGGCCCTGGAAGATGCCGGGATCGACCGGGGCGACGTGTACATCACCAATGTGGTGAAACACTTCAGATGGAAGCCGGGTGCAAGGAAACGCCTCCACCAGAAACCGGCCACCCGCCATGTCAACGCCTGCCGACCCTGGCTCGAGGCCGAGCTCGCCCTGGTCGAGCCAGCGATCATCGTGACGCTGGGCGCCTCGGCGTCCCAGGCGATCCTGGGGAGCGAAATCCGCGTCAGTCGCGACCACGGGGACGTCTTCGAGTGGGAAGGTCATCGCGTCATCCCCACGCTCCACCCCTCGGCCGCGCTCCGAGCTCCCGAGCCCGAGGATCGCCGTCGAATCCGCCGTCAACTGACAGACGACCTGCGCACCGCCCTGGAGATCGCCGGAGACGACGGCTGAAACCGGAACCGGCACTCGAAATCGATCAAGGAAGGAAACATGGAACCTGTGACACCGTTCGACTGGGAGCGCCTCTTCCTCGGCGTCGAGCCCCTCACCTACTTTCTCGAGATCGCCCTCCGTGTCGTTCTCATCTACAGCTTCGCCGTGGTCGTCGTGCGCATGATGGGGAAGAGGGGGCGGCGTCAGCTCTCCTCATTCGAGTATGTGGTGATCATCGCGTTGGGATCGGCCACCGGCGACTCCATGCTCTATCCCGAAGTCCCGGTGCTGTATGCGTGGCTGATCATCCTGCTCATCGTGGGTCTGGACCGGGGTCTGAGCGTCCTGGAGCGAAGTTACAAGTCGGTCAAGTTGTTCCTCGAGGGCTCACCGAGCCTGCTGGTTCGAGATGGCGAGATCATCGACGACAACCTGAGAGCCGAGTCGCTGACCCGGGACGAGTTGATGGCCCTTCTCCGGGAGCAGAAGATCTCCGACACCGGTGAGATCCGCTACGCCTTCTTGGAGGTCACGGGGGAACTCGGGCTGCTCGAACGCCCACAAGAAGAACGATCGGAGGTGGAGAGCACCGTCCCCTCCGAGGCGTGATCACGCCGACGAAACCGCCTATCGAACGGCAGCGGCTAGCCTGAGAAGGTGCGCGCCGAGCGTGCACACGCCTTGCAACGCTTCTTTCGTACCGTCGGAATGTCGCGATGAGGCGCCCGGCAAATCGGGCTCGCATCATCGGCTTGGTGTTCACGATGACGGTTCAGCTCAAAGGAGCAAAACAATGACCAACATCTATGTTGGAAACCTCACCTTCGGCACCGACAACGCCGAACTCGAGTCTCTCTTCGCCCAGTACGGGCAGGTGACCGATGCCCAGGTGATCAAGGATCGGGAGACCGGCCGCTCACGCGGGTTCGGCTTCGTCGAGATGGGGTCCACCGACGCCGCTCAGAAGGCGATCTCCGAGCTCAACGGTAAAGACCTCGACGGTCGCCCGCTGACAGTCAATCTCGCCAAGCCGCGGCGCTGAGTCACCCACTTCGTCTTCGAATGACGAACCACCCGGCTGCCGAGGCCTCGAACGGGATTCCCGGTCGTGGCTAAGCGCAGCCGGGAGGGTGCTCTCAAGCGCGCCCGAGAGAAGGCCCGTCAGGACAAGAAGGACGCCAAGAGAGAGCGCAGGGCGGCCAAGTCGACCGACGATGCCGAGACCACCGAGGTCGACGAGACGGCACTCCTCGAGGAGTTCGCCCGGCTCAGCGCCCGTTATGAAGCCGATCAGGTGAGTGAGGATCGCTACCAGGCCGAACGAGAGCGGATCTTCGACGAGCTCGGCATCGAAACGGGATGACGGGACTCATCTAGGTTTCCGTCATGATCGACGCAATAGGCGAGATATGCGGATGGCGCATCGACCTCGAGTCCGACAACCGCGGGGAGTTCTGGGTCGACCGTGAGGCACTGACCCAGAAGATGTCCAAGCTGTCTCCCAACGAGCGCGCCTTCTTCCGGTGGGGAATCGTCGAGGAGTTCAACAAGGGGCTGGACGAGATCCTCATCCACGATCAGGCGGTCGGGGAGATGAGAGAGGACTTCAGAGACCAGTGACGCCGGGCGAAGAGAGCGATCAGGAGAGAGCCGAGCGCCACGAGGTCGAGCGCAAGGAAGCCCATGAGCGGCACGAGCGCGAGCGCGAAGAGGCGCATGAGCGACACGAGCAGGAGCGCAAGGAAGATCGGGACCGGGAGGACCGAGAAGCCGACTGAG
>CAZAHX010000194.1:0-4420 GCA_964485005.1 uncultured Acidimicrobiaceae bacterium
CTGGTGGGGCGACGATCCGCCCTACCACGCACCCGTCTTCGTTCTCGCCCATCGGGAGCGGGCCGACCTGCCGATGGAGGGAGGCACAACATTTCATTTCGTGACCGAAGGCATCCACTCCGCACTGGAACGGGCCCGGGCAGCCGCGGGCGACCGCAACGTGGCGATTTCCGGCGGCGCCGGCACTATCAACCAGTATCTAGCCGCCAGACTCATCGACGAGCTGCGGGTGCACATCACGCCCACGATCATCGGAGCAGGGGAGCGTCTCTACGACGGAGTACCACCGATGGCATTCCAACAAGTGTCAGCGCGTGGCACGACCGCGGTCACCCATATCGTCTATCACCCCGTGCGCTGACTTCGTTCGGTGGAGCTTCGATCGGGATCAGGCAGTCAACTGGTGTTGATTCGGCTGAGTCCTCGAAGTCGCGAGACAACAAGATTGTTCGTTGCTCGGCATCCTCGGGTGGGGACCCGGCCGAGGAGGGCGTGGTAGCGGGTCGGTACGGCGGATTAGTCGTCAGGAACTCCCGGCGAATCCTCCAGCAGCAGGTCCGCTAGTTGAGTAGGTGCGCTTCGCAATGTAGAGGCGATTAGCTGACCCTCCACCTCGACGAGACCGTTTTCTAGCATATCCCCAGCTAGGGGTCTGGTGGTCAGGGACGGTGTCGATCCGTCGACCTCCGGTTTTCAGACAGAGAGTTTCGGTGCGCTGACTTGGGGTTTGATTCGGGGAGTCCGCGGGGAGTCCGCAGGACGCCGACCATCAAAGGGACTCGACGACTCACCGGGCGATTTCGACGCATCGTTGCTCGCTCAACCGCTTTGGTGGCCGTCGGCAGCGGGATGTCGTCCGGCTCGTGCGGCTTTGGTCTTCCAACTCATGCGTGTGAGGACCGGCCAGGAGGCGACCGAATCGCGGCCGGCCCGCATTCGCCGCCCGGGTGGTACCTTCGCGAAATGGACGGCACGAGTCAACGAAGGTTCGGAGACAAAGGTCGAGGTGAGACCCGGGTGGTCGGAGATCCCGCCCCCGACTTCTCCCTGAGACGCACGTTCGAAGAGACCGTGACGCTGAGCGACCTGACGTCTCGCGGCCCCGTTCTTCTCATCTTCTACGTGTTCGACTTTGGTCACGTCTGAGGGCATGAGCTGTCCCAGTTGGGGCAAATGACCACTCGAATACGAGATATGGGCGCCGAACCCGCGGCTATCGCCGTGACCGCCACCTTCTCCCAAATGGCATTCTCGGACGCCCTCGGTGTCGACTTCCCGATGCTCTCGGACTGGGATGGCACCGTTGCCAATGAGTACGGAGTCCAGTACAACGTATGGAAAGGCCACTCGGGTCTCGCCAAACGTTCAGTCTTTGTGATCGATACGGAGCGTCGAGTCCGGTATCGCTGGGTCACCGAGGACGCCCTCGTCGAGCCAGACCTCGAAGAAGTCCTCGTCAACATCGAATCATTGTCGGGCGCGTCACGCGACAACACCACCGAGCTCTAGGTGGCAGCCGATCTGGCGATCAAAGGAGGGACGGTCGTGACAGGCCGTTCCAGAGCCCGACATCACATCTATGTCTCCGCCGGGAAGGTGGTCCACGTCGGTGACCAGGACATCCCGGCGGTCGAGGTCGTCGATGCGAGCGGTCTCCACGTCCTGGCCGGAATGGTGGATACCCACGTCCACCTGATGGACCCTGGGGATACCGATCGGGAGGACTTCCCGACTGGCACGGCGGCGGCTGCTGCGGCAGGAGTTACCACGATCATCGAGCACACCCACTCCCATCCGCTTCGTGTGGTCGCCGATCTCGACGCCAAGCTGTCACATCTGAAAGACCGCTCGAACGTCGATTTCGGTCTTGGCGCACATGTCTGGCCCGATCACATCGACGACCTCGACGCCCTGTGGAACGCAGGGACGGCACTCTTCAAGATCCTCACATGCGCGACGCATGGAGTTCCCGCCTTGATCGGTGAGTACCTCGAGCGGGCGATGAAGCGCATCGCTTCGATTGGAAGCGTCTGCCTCGTGCACTGTGAGGACGAGGGGATGACAGCGGACGCGGAGGCAAACCTTCGCAGTCAGGGCCGAGATGACAGCGGCTTGCTCATCGAGTGGCGGTCGCGGGAGGCCGAGGAGTCGGCGGTCGAAGAAGTCTGCCGATTGGCCGTCGCCACGGGTGCCCGGGTGACGATCGCACACGTCAGCTCTCCCGAGGTCGCCGCCATCATCGACCGGGCTCGGGCCCTGAGCGCCGATGTCGCTGCCGAGACCTGTCCCCAATACTTCTGGCTACGTGAGGACGAGGTCTTCACCGAGGGGCCGCTGCGCAAGTTCACACCGCCCGCTCGGGCGCGCAACGACGCTGAGGAGGCGGCCATGTGGAGCCTCCTTCGCTCGGGAGCCCTCAGCCATGTCTCGAGCGACCATGCCCCTTCGACGCGTGCTCAGAAGCAAGCCGGAATCTGGGAGGCGCCCTTCGGGCTGCCGGGCCTCGACACGACCGCGCCCTTTCTCATGGATGCTGCGATTCGCGGCCACATCACACTCGAGGATGTGGCGTTGGTGTATTCGGAGATCCCGGCGAGACGTTACGGCCTCTACCCGCGCAAGGGTCATCTCGGCGTCGGAGCCGATGCCGATTTCTTGTTGGTCGATACTGCGGCCTCGTGGAACGTCACCGACTCCGACATCATCTCCAAGGCAGGGTGGTCTCCATTCACTGGCCGCACCGTGTCTGGGCGCATCCGGGCGTGCTATCTGAGGGGAGAGGCCATCGCGGTCGACCGCACTCCCGCAGATCGTCGGTCAGGCCGATTTCTGCCGGGTCCCGGGTCACAACCGGCCTGATAGATTCGGGTGAGGTAGGAGGCCCACGTCGAAGGAGCTGTCACGTCTGACAACAGCCACGTTCGTTTGGTTTCGGTCTGCCTGGGATAGTGGGGTCGTATCCTCGCCAAGGGCGCAGTAGCCGGTGGCGCTGAGATCGTCGGCGGGTATGCCCGTCGCGCTGAATCCCGTGAGGAGTTCGTGGAATCACAGGGTGGGAGATCCTTCGACAGCTTCGAACAGGTTCTGGAATCCGACGATGTCGACTGCATCCTGCTCGCTACACCCCACACGACCCACGCCGACCTGATCGTCGCCGCCGCCGGTGCCGGTAAACACGTCTTCGTCGAGAAACCCCTGACCCTCGACGTGGAATCTGCGAAGAGAGCGACGGCAGCTGCCGAGGATGCCGAGGTCGTGCTCCAGGTTGGGCACAACAAGCGCCGCCAGCGCGCCAACCGCCGCTCGAAGGAACTCATAGACACCGGTGGTCTGGGGGCTTCACCATGATCGAGACTCAGCAGTAGGTTTCCAACGCCCTCCGTTTCGAGCCCGGATACTGGCGGGCCAACCGCACCGAGAGCCCCCTTGGCGGGATGACCAGTCTCGGGGTCCACATGGTCGACACCATGACCTACCTGCTTGGGGAGATCGAGAGGGTTTTCGTGTTCAGCAAAGGGATCATCGAGCATCCCCCGATCGACCACGCTACGGCGATAATCTGCGAGTTCGCCTCGGGCCCGCTCGGCTATCTCGGATCGTCGTTCGTCGTACCCAGAGTTACCAGGGTCACCGTGCGGGGGAACGGGGGTATGGCGACCAACGATGTCGACGGCAACCACTTCCTGCGCCAGAGCCCGGATGAGCAGAGCCCGACCGAGGCCCGTGGAGGCGATCGACACGGTGGCCGACGAGCTCAGTGAGTTGCGTTGAGAGGGGAGACGCAGCCGGAGACCGGTGGAGCCGAAGGTCTGGAGGTGGTGGCAGTCCTCGAAGCAGCCATTGCATCGGCCGATTCCGGTCTGCCCCAGAAGGTCGCCGACTTCCGATAGCGGTGGCCAGTCACTTCAAGGATCCCGAGAAACAGGCGCAGGGCGTCCCCGACGAGATCATATCGGCGGTTTCGAAGGAGGTGTTCCCGCGGATGATCGAGCGTGGCAGCGGGTCGGTGATCATGATCGGCCGGATACCCGGCAAACGCCCGCTTTGGGGTGGTACGCCTTATGTCCCGACCAAGCCCGCTTTCGTCGGCCTGACCCGGACACTCGCCATCGAAGCGGGGAAGCACGGGGTTCAGGTCAATCTCATCTCCGCGGGTTTCGTCGCTGCCCCCAGGCTCGACAGGGTGATCGAGTCCCAGGCGGAAGGAAGGGGAGTGTGCGAGAATCTGGTCCGCCGTGAGCTCGAGGAGGAGGCCGCCCTGAACGAGCTGATCCAGCCGGAGGACATTGCCCGCCGCATTGTTCCTTGCATCCGAGGAGTCGAGCGCAATCGCCGGGGCTGACATCCACGTCAACTCCGGTGTCGTCATGTACTAGGAGGAACCGTGCCCAAGCTCATCGATCTTTCTCAGGACATCTAC
>CAZAHX010000195.1:0-4404 GCA_964485005.1 uncultured Acidimicrobiaceae bacterium
AATCTGGTCCTCGACGACTACGACGTCTACGCCGAGGTCGGCGCCAACGCCGGAGCAGTGGAAACCTTCGTGGTCACCGCCGACTCCAACCTCGACATCGACTTCATCCCCGTGGTCTCCAACCCCGCGATCAAAGCCATCGAAATCATTGCCGTTCCTTGACGGCGGAACCCAACGCCGAGCCGCGATAATGGTCTGATTACTCCTCCTCCAGGGGTGTGAACTCGAAGTGGAGGTCGCCGATACGCACCTCGTCTCCCTCGACCGCGCCCGCCCGTTGCAGAGCATCGTCCACACCGAGCCTGGCGAGACGATGGGCCACCAGGTCGGCGGCCTCGGGAACGGTGAGGTCGGCCATGGCCACCGCCCTTTCGGCCGGGAGCCCGCTCACCCGCCAGCCGTCCCCCTCCCGTCTCACTTCGAAGCCAGGGCCCAACGGGCGATGGAGGACAAAGCCCTCCCTTGGGGGTGCCTCCCGTTCTGCCTGCTCGACCAGGTCGGCGATGGCGTGTAATGCATCTCTCATCCCCTCACCGCTCAGGGCGGACACCGCCATGGCGCCGGTGGCGCGGGCAACCTCCTCGACGTCGAAGGCGTCTGCCTTGTTCACCAGGACGAGACGAGGACGACTGGCCAGTTCCGCCGAATAGTCCGCGATCTCCCTGGAGAGGATCTCGAGTTGAGCCTCGGGAGGGTGGGTCTGGGTCTCCGCGGGATCGAGCAATACGACCAGGGCTCGGGCTCTCTCGGTGTGGCGGAGAAACTCGTGGCCCAACCCCTTCCCTTCCGCCGCACCTTCGATGAGGCCGGGGATGTCGGCCAGGACGAACTCCCGATCATCGAAGCTGACCACACCTAGGTTCGGCTCCAGGGTCGTGAAGGGGTAGTCGGCGATCTTGGGCTTGGCGGCCGACACTCTCGATATGAATGTGGACTTGCCGGCGTTGGGGAATCCGATGAGGGCGGCGTCAGCGAGGAGTTTGAGCTCGAGGGTGAACCACTCCTCGCGGCCGTACTCGCCTTGCTCGGCGATACCCGGCGCCCGCCTGCTCGGGCTCACGAAGGCGGCGTTGCCCAGACCACCCCGCCCTCCTTGGACTGCGACCACCTCCTGCCCGGGCTCGACGAGATCGGCGATCAGGACACCTTCGTCGTCTGTGACGACCGTTCCCAGTGGCACCGGAAGCACGAGGTCTTGGCCGGCCCGACCGTGACGAAGGTCGCCTTCGCCATGTTTGCCGTGGTCAGCGAGGTGATGGGGGTTTCGCTTGTAGCGAAGGAGTGTCGCCACTGACGGGTCGGCGCGAAGGATCACCGATCCCCCGGGGCCGCCATTCCCTCCGCTGGGCTTGCCTTTGGGTCTGCCCTTCGCCCGCTCGAAGGCGGCCACCCCGGCGCCGCCGTTCCCGGCACGGAGATGAACGCGAACCCGGTCAACGAACATGACCGGAAGGCTGGTCTTACTCGGTGACCACCGAGACGAGACGACGCCGGTCACGCACCCCGTACTTCACGGTGCCGTTGACCGTGGCGAACAGGGTGTCGTCGCCACCTTTGCCCACGTTCTCGCCCGGGTGGATACGGGTGCCTCGCTGACGCACCAGGATGGAACCTGCGGTGACGAACTCACCGTCGAACACCTTGGGCCCGAGGCGTTTCGCCGCCGAGTCGCGGCCGTTCTTCGTGGAACCGCCTGCCTTTGTCTTGGACATCTCTTCACTCCTCCTTGGAAGTCTTGCTCGCCGGCTTCTTCGCCGCAGGTTTCTTCGCCGCAGGCTTCTTAGCTGTCTCAGTCTTTTTCGCCGCCGGCTTCTTCGCTGCCGGCTTCTTGGCTGTCTCGGTCTTCTTCGCCGCAGGCTTCTTGGTCCCGGGCAGGTTGATCCCGGTTATCTCGATTTGGGTGTACTTCTGCCGATGACCCATCCGCCGCCGGTAGCCGGTCTTGTTCTTGTACTTGAAGATGTCGATCTTCTCCCCCGCCGTCTCCCCTAACACCTTGGCGGTGACACTGGCCTTCGACAGCTCCTGGCGGTCCGAGTGCGACTCCCCCTCGTCGTCGACCACCAACAGGGGCTCGAAGGTGAGCTCCTCGTCGTCGCCTTTCAGCCGCTCGATGTCGATGACATCGCCGGGCTGCACCTTGGCCTGCTTGCCGCCGGCGCGGATGATGGCGTACATGATCAAAACCTCTCTGGGAGAAGGGGAAATCCCGTTAAATCGTACCGGCTACCCGGGGGTTGGCAAAGCGAGGGCTAGTGACGGGCCACTTCTAGGCTTCCACCTCGGCGGCGGCCGCCTCCAGGGCGCTGGGCTGGGGGATGAACGACTCCTCGATAATCACCCCGCGGCCGGCGCAGTGCTCGCAACGATGTGAGAACTGTTCGAGCAGCCCGGCCGACACGTTCTTGCGCGTCATCTCCACCAGACCGAGATGTGACACCTCGAACACCTGGGTGCGGGTCTTGTCCCTGGCCAGCGTCTCCTTCAACCGTCGCAGCACCTTCTGCTGGTTCTCCACGGTCTCCATGTCGATGAAGTCGATGACGATGATCCCGCCGATGTCCCTGAGCCGGAGCTGTCGGCCGATCTCCTCCGCAGCCTCCAGGTTGTTCTGAAGCACCGTCTCCTCGAGATTGTTGGAGCCCACGAACTTGCCGGTGTTGACGTCGATGACGGTGAGGGCCTCGGTTCGGTCGATCACCAGATGCCCGCCAGATGGAAGGAAGACCTTGCGATCGAGCGCCTTCTTGAGCTGGTCGTCGACGTGGTAGCGGTCGAAGAGGGGGATGGCGTCCTCGTAGAGCTGCACCTTGGAGACCAGGTCGGGCGCGGTTGCTTGGAGGTACTTGACCACCGTCTCGTACGACTCCTTGTGGTCGATGAGGAGTCGCCTGAAGTCGGCAGTGAAATGCTCCCGGATCACCTTGATCAACAGCTCGGGCTCACGATGGATGAGCCGGGGGGCATTGCCCTTCTCCGCCTCCTCCTGGATCTTCTCCCACTGGTTGATGAGACGGGAAATGTCCGCGGCGAGCTCCTCCTCGGAGGCGTGAAGGGCGGCGGTGCGAACGATCACGCCGTAGCCCTTCGGCCTCACCCTGTTGATCACCTCGCGCAGCCTGGAGCGATCGTTGTCGGGGAGTCGGCGGCTGATCCCGACGTTGTCGGAGTCGGGGACGAGGACCAGGTAGCGGCCGGGAAGGGAGGGGATGCCGGTGAGCCGGGCCCCCTTTGCACCCATGGCGTCCTTGGTCACCTGGACCAAGACCTGGTCGCCTTCCTTGAGCACGTCCTCGATCCGCTTCTGGGATCGTCCGTTGTTGCGGCCGGGGGTGGAAACGTCAGAGGCGTAGAGGACGCCGTTCTTGGAGGCGCCGAAATCGAGGAAGGCCGCCTCCATCCCGGGCAAGATGTTGCGGGCGATCCCCAGGTAGATGTTGCCGGCCACCGAGTCGGACTCCTCGCGAGCCACGTAATGCTCTACCAGGACCGCCCCCTCCAGCATCACGATCTGGGTCTGATTGCGGCTCACGCTGACCAGCATCTGCTTCCGGGACGACTCGATGGGAACGATGATCTCGTCTTCTCTGGGGCGCCGGCTGCGCGTGCGTGAGGTGGCAACCCCTCCATCGCCCTTCTTTGAGGGCGACTTCTTCCTGTTGCGAGTCTTCGACGACTGGTCAGGTCTGGCTGGCGCCTCGATTCTCCTGACCTCTACCTTGTGCCCTCGAACCCGGAGGGTCTTACGCTCCTCGACGACCCCCTGGGACGAGGCCTTGCGAACGACTTCGGGACCCTTCCTGCGAAACAGAGCCATGTGATCTCACTCCTCTGAGAATTAATACGTGCGAGGTCCGCCAATGCCCGTTTCCTGGTGGGCCGGCGACGGGTCGAAGCGAGGGGACGACAACCTGGTGAGACCGGTCGACACCGGATCGGTGAGGGTCTCTGTTGTGGGCGACCGTTGTCGGCCTGCCCGAAATGGTGGCTGTCATCACCGACGACTCTCGGAAAGAGGGAATCCGTCGTACCCGGCGGACAATATGAGATTAGCAGGCGAAACGCCCTCGTCCTACTCACTCCCCAGCCCGAGGGGCGGTTGCTCCGGCTCCGCAGGGTCGTAGCACATCCGGCAGCGGGCCTCATAGGCGCCCTCGGCTCCGAGAACCACCAGGTCATCGGACTGCACGATGCGCTGGGTGTACATGCCGGGACCGCCGCAGCGATGACACACCGCCAGCACCTTGGTCACGTACTCCGCTCGATCACAGAGAGTGGGAATCGGCTCGAACGGGCGGCGAAGATAGTCGGTGTCGAGACCGGCGACGATCACCTGCATCCCTTTGGCAGCGAGGTTGTCGACCACATCGACCAGGCCGTCGTCGAAGAACTGACCCTCGTCGA
>CAZAHX010000196.1:0-4397 GCA_964485005.1 uncultured Acidimicrobiaceae bacterium
GCCTGTCGGAAGCCGTCTACCTGTCGGACCGGGTACTCGTGATGTCCTCCCGCCCGGGATCGATCACGTCGGAGATAGCGATAGACCTCCCCCGACCCCGGAGCCTCGAGTTGTACCAGAACCCGCGCTTCTTCGAGCTAGTCAACGAGGTGAGCGGTGCGCTCCATCTCACCCATGAGGAGTCCGACCCCGCCCGCGGCGGGAACGACATGAGCGATGTCGTTGCCTGATGGCGGGGCCGCAGAGATCTCTGCTGTCCAGGAGCAGCGTCATCGCAGTGGGTGTGACCATCGGCCTTTTCGCCGTGTGGCAGTTCGCGGCCGCCCCCCTGTTCGCCTTTCTCCCCGCACCCACCGAGATCGTCGAGGTCATCGTCGACCGTCGTGAGTCTCTTTGGAGCGCCATGGCCGCCACCGGTCAGGCCGCTCTGGCCGGATTCTTCATCGGCTGCTTCCTGGCCATGGCCCTAGCCCTCCTATCGCTGCTCTCCCCGTCCATCGAGGGCGCGGTTCTCAGGCTGGGCCTCGCCCTCTATGCCGTTCCGATAATCGTTGTTGCGCCGTTGCTCGTTCTCTGGCTCGGCGCCGGGGTCCTGCCCCGCATTGCGCTGAGCGCGCTGGCCGTGTTCTTCGGCGTGCTCGTCAACACGATCCGGGGCTTCAGATCGGCAACCGTGGAGAGCAGGCAGCTGCTCCACGTGTTGGCGGCCCGACGCACGCAGGTGCTTCGCTACGTTCGGATTCCCTTCGCACTCCCCTACATCATGAATGCTCTCAAGATCGCCGCACCGGCTGCCGTGTTCGGCGCCATCGTCGGAGAATGGGTGGGCGCCGAGCAGGGGCTGGGAGTTGTCCTCATATTCTCGCTGTTCCAATTCCAGGTACCGCTTTTATGGGCGGCGATGGTCCTCACCACGGCGATCGCGTTGGGTGGCTACGGGTTGATCGGGGGTGCCGAGAGGATCCTCATGCCCTGGCACGAGTCGGTGAAAAGCTCCCGCCTGGAGACGACATGACCGCCCCAGCCGCGCCGGGTGTGAATGCCGACGGCTCGACTCCAAGCCGAAGGGGCGGTCGTCGGACCTCAGGGGGATTGGGGCGCTGGACCGGCCTTGTGATGCTGGTCGTCATCCTTGGGGCATGGGAGCTGATAACTCGTGTCCGGGATGTGCCGATATTCGTCCTCCCGCCTCCATCGGAGATCGTTCTCGCCACTTGGCGCGAGCGGGGTCCGATCGGAAAGGAGCTGCTGCAGACGCTCATAGAGGCTCTGGGAGGATTCGGCCTGGCCGCCTTCGTGGCGATATCCCTGGCGGTGGCCGTCCAGAAGTCAAGAACCTTCGAGCTGAGCGTTCTGCCCTGGGTCATGGTGCTCCAGGCAGTGCCGATAGTGGCCATGACGCCGTTGATCGCCCTCATAGTCGGGCGGAACACGATGACCGCTCTGATCATCGCCGCCATCATCGCCTTCTTCCCCATCACGGTAAACACGGTGCGGGGTCTCCGCTCGGTCTCCGATGAGAGCCTCGAGCTGATGCACGTTCTCGCCGCCCGGGAGTCTCAGGTGTTCGGATTCCTCCGAATCCCGGCTTCCCTGCCCTTCCTCTTCGTCGGGCTTCGGGTGGCGGCCAGTGTTGTGATCCCCGGCGCGATGATCGCGGAGTGGCTCACCGCATTCCAGGGCTTGGGTTTCTACATCATCGATCAGGCAGTTCGGTTCCGATCCGTCAACGTCTGGGCCGGGATCCTGGTCGCCACCGTCGCCGGGGTGCTCCTCTTCTCGATCGTGGCGTTCGTCGAGAAACGGGTCATCCGGTGGCATGCCTCGGCGGCTGCCGAGGTGCTTTGACCAGACGAACGCATCGTCGAGGCCCGAGGGGTGACCTAAGGTGATCTTGGACAACTGCACGGTCATCACCATGGACGGCGAGCGACGGGTCATCACCGAAGCCGCCATAGTCATAGAGGGCACGTCCATCGCCGCCGTGGGCAAGTCGGAAGGGGTTCGGGCCGAGTTCGGCGGCCACGAGATCCGGGACCTGAACGGCTGGATCGTGCTTCCCGGGCTGATCGACGGGCACATGCATCTGCCCCAGATGCTCCTGCGCGGGGCGGCCGACGAACTGCCGCTCCATCGATGGATGGCGGAGCGGATCTTCGTGCTGGAGGGCAACTTCACGCCCGATGACGCCCGCATCTCGACGAGGCTGGCTGCCCTTGAGATGCTCAAGGCCGGCACCACGACCTTCCTGGAGACCCTCGTCCTGGGGCGCCACTCCCTGCCGAAGTTGTGCGAGGTGATAGTCGACACCGGGTTGCGCGCCGTCCTGCCGCGAGGGGTCGGCGACGGGGGCGGTTACCTCGACGATGCACCTCTGCACCCCGGTTTGCAAGAGCCGCCCGACGTTGCTCTCGACGAGGCCGTCGCGGTGGCGGCTGAATGGAAGGGCTCGGATCGTATCCGCATCTGGATGGGACCGCGGTCGACCGGAGGGTGCGTAGAGGACCTGCTGCGGCGGACGGTGGAGATCGCCCGGTCGGAGGGAATGGGCATATGTCATCACTATGCGATGACCGACCGGGAGATCGCCTATCTAAAGCGCGAGTTCGGAGCGACGCCCACTGAGTACCTGGAGCGAGTGGGGATGCTCGCAGACGACGTGGTCCTGGCCCATTGCAGTGGTCTGCCCAGCGACCAGGCCGCCCGCCTGGAGGGGAGCGGGGTGAGCGTCATCCACTGCCCGACCGGTCCGGCGAAGATGGGAAGCGGGGTGACTCCCGTCAGGGAGCTCCTCGATGCCGGGGTCAACGTCGGCCTGGGGAGCGATGGGGGCCCTGCCAACAACACCGCGGACCTGATCCGGGACTTCAAGTGGGTCGCCTACCTGCAGAAGCTCAGGCACCACGATCCCACCGTGGTGCCGAGCGAGTCCGTCCTGGAGATGGCCACCATCGGCGGGGCGAAGGCAATCGGGATGGACGACCTGATCGGCTCCATCGAGCCCGGCAAACGGGCCGACATGATCGTGGTGAGGACCGAGGGGCCTCATTGGACGCCCAGCCTCGACCCGGTGTCGAGCCTCGTGTACGTGGGTAGCGGCGCCGACGTCGACACCGTGATCGTCAACGGTCAAGTCCTGATGGAGGGCAGGAAGATGAAGTTCCTCGACGAGGATGAGATTCTCCAGGAGGCCCGAGACGCCAGTGAGCGCCTCTACGCCACCACGGGGCTGGAAGCACCCCGCCGCTGGGAGGTGACGTGATGGGCGAGGCGTCGGGGCGTCTGCATGAACCCTTCCCGGCGGAGCGGTTCCTTCCCTATCTGACGAGCTCGGACGTGGCAGGTCTGGAGAAGGACGCCGCAGCCGTCATCCTGCCGATAGCCTCGATCGAGCAGCACGGCCCCCATCTCCCCCTAGTGTCCGACTCGCTGCAGTGCGAGGAGCTCCTGGCACGAGCGTTGGTCGAGATCGACAGCTCCACGCAGCTCTGGGTGCTGCCACCGTTGCGTTACGGCAAGAGCACCGAGCATCGCCGGTTCCCGGGGACCATGACTCTGTCGGCAGCGACCCTGGCCGCCGTCGTCCGCGAGATCGCCCAGAGCGTCGCCTCGGCCGGGTTCCGGCGCCTGATCCTGGCCAACGGGCACGGGGGCAACCCCCCCGTCCTGGATCACGTGGCGCGTGACATCCGTGAGGAGACAGGGCTCATCGTCTTCCCGCTCACGGTGTTCAGACTGGGATTCGACTACGAGACCCTCGGGGACCAGGAGGACCATTGGGGAACCCATGCCGGAACATGGGAGACCTCGCTGATGCTCTCCCTAGCTCCCGGGCTGGTGCATGAGGATCGCATGGAGGGACTCAGCCGGTATCCCCGCTACGGCCAGGACATCGAGCACCTGTCACTTCGCGGTGAGGTGACCTACGCCTGGCTGGCCGAGGACATATCGAACTCGGGGAACATGGGTGACCCTGCCAAGGCGAGCGTCGCCATCGGCGACCGCATCCGGGATGCGATCGTATCCAAGCTGGCGGCGGTCCTGAGGGAGATGGCCGCCTTTGAGATGCCCAAACCGGGAGGAGCCGACCATGTTTGACCTAGTACTGAGTGGAGGCAACGTCGTCGACGGTACCGGTGGCGAGGCGTTCGCCGCCGACGTCGCCATCGAGAACGACCGGATCGCCTTCGTGGGCGATTGCGACGACTCCTATGCGGAGCGTCTAGACATCACGGGGAAGGTGGTTGCCCCCGGCGTGATCGACATCCATACGCACTCCGACTTCACGATGCTGGAGGCGAGGAACGGCCACTCGGTGATCCGTCAGGGGATAACGACCGAGGAAGGGCTCGTCCACCGGACCGGAGCGCAGGAGGGGTGGCGCCGCGAACGCCAGC
>CAZAHX010000197.1:0-4378 GCA_964485005.1 uncultured Acidimicrobiaceae bacterium
TTCCAGTTGCCGATGATCAGCGGCTTCCTGTCTGTCATCACACCCATCTTTCCAGAACGGCGATGCCGGGCAAGACTCGGCCCTCGAGAAGCTCCAGGCCGGCGCCGCCCCCCGTAGAGACATGGGACACGGTGTCTGCGAGCCCGAGATCGCGGAGAGCGGCCACGGAATCACCCCCGCCGACCGCGCTGAAACCACTCACCTCCCCCATGGCCCGGGCCACGGCCTCTGTCCCACCCCTGAACTGTTCCCACTCGAATACCCCCATGGGGCCGTTCCAAAACACGCTGGTCGAGGAGGCGATTCGCTCCGCGAACCGAGACGAGGTCTCCGGGCCGATGTCCAGTCCCATCCACCCCTCGGGGATCGAGCCGGCGGGGACGACCCGGCTCTCCGCTTCAGGTTCGAAACTGTCGCCGGCGACTACATCGCTGGGCAAGGCCAGCTTGCCGGAGTGCTCCCCTTGCATGAGGTCGGAGACCACGCCGAGCATGTCCTCCTCGACCAGGGAATCCCCCACCGCTCCCCCGGCGGCAGCGATAAAGCTGAAGCACATCCCACCCCCCACCAGCATGTGGTCCACCTTGGGGAGCAGGTTCTCGATGACACCCAGCTTGTCCGATACCTTGGCGCCCCCGAGGACCATGGTGAACGGGCGCTCGACAGTGCCGAGAAACCGGCCCAGCGCCTCGATCTCCCCGTCGAGGAGCGGACCCGCCGCCGAGGGGAGGATCTCGGCGACGCCGACTGTCGAGGCATGGGCTCGGTGCACCGAGCCAAAGGCGTCCTGGACAAACAGGTCGGCACCCTCGGCGAGTCTCCTCGCCGTCACCGGGTCGTTCGAGGTCTCGCCGTCCAGGAACCTGGTGTTCTCCATCACCGTCAGCATTCCGTCAGCGTGGTCGAAGCCGACCTCCCATCCGGTGATGTCGGCTATCCGACTCGCCACCGGCTCGAGGGATAGCGCGGGGTCGGGCCCCTCGGGCCTGCCCAGGTGGGAGCAGACCCTGACCCGGGCATCTCTCTCGAGGAGAAGCTCGTAAGTGGGGATGGCGGCGACTATGCGGAAGTCGTCTCCGATCTCCCCGGCTTCCATCGGCACATTGAGATCGGAGCGGACCAACACGGTGCGACCCGAGACGTCTAGGTCCCCGACGGTGAGATATCGGCTCAATGCCCGCTCTCCCCGACCAAGCCAGCCAGGGCGACACCGAGCTTCAGGGGATCGTGGCGGGGCCAATCGGCTGCCGGGTCGGCTAGTTCGGAGTCGACGACCTCCCACCCCCTCTCCGCGGCGGCTGCGATGTCGATGGTCACCGGCTCGAGCCCCTCTGGGACGGCGACCTCGCCGCGGTTGACCACCACCGTTCCCGGCCCGTAGATGCCGAGATGGGTGGCCAGAGCGTCGAGGTGGTCCTCGCCGCTCATGCCCAGTGTCTCGCCGTCCTGAGTCACCAGGTTCATGACGAAGATCCGCCGGGCGTTCGAGTCCATGACCGCCGCTGCGAGCATCTGGACCTTGAGGGCCGAGATCACCGAGGTGTAGAGACTCCCCGGCCCGAGGACGATCTGGTCGGCTCCCGCCACCGCCTCCAGGGCGTGGCGAGTAGCTGCGGTGTCGGAGGGCTCTATGAAGAGATCGGTGATGTGCCCCCTGGAGCGGGCGATCGCCACCTGACCGGTCACCTCGCGACCGTCGACAACGGCGTTGAGGGTTATCGGCTGATCGGCGACGGGTACCACCTCGCCCAGGGTGCCCAGCATCCGCCCCGCCGTGGCCACCGCGGTGGAGAAGTCGCCGTAGAGATCGGTCAGCGCCGCCAGGATCAGGTTCCCCAGGGAGTGCTCCCGCACGTCGGCGGCCTCGAACCTGTGGGCGAATAGCTCCGACCACAGCGAGGGCTCGGGTGTCAAGGCCAGCAGGCACCTCCGCACGTCCCCCGGAGGCGGGATGCCCAGAGAGGTGAGCCGGCCCGAGGAGCCGCCGTCGTCTGCCACCGAGACCAGGGCGGTCACCTTGCCGGCATAGGTCTGGATCGCCTCCAAGGCCGCCGCCTGCCCGTGCCCGCCCCCCACCGCCACCACCGAGGGCCCTTCCGGGTCGAGGAGCAGTGCCTCCAGAGCGGTCTCGGGCTGAGGTTTCAACGCTCGATGTCGCGGTGTCGGACCACCACCCTGACACCCAGGTCGCCGATTCTTCTCGCCAGCTCCTCGGCGATTGCCACGGAGCGATGATGACCGCCGGTGCAGCCTATGCCGATGGACAGGTACGACTTGCCCTCGGCCTGATATCGGGGGATGAGGAACTCGAGCATGCCCTCGACCTGATCGAGGAACTCTGGTGCTCCCTCCGCTTCCAAGACGTAGTCGCGGACGGGCTGGTCGGTGCCGCGGAGGCTGCGCAGCTCGGGCACCCAGTGCGGGTTGGGGAGGAACCTGGCGTCGAGAACGATGTCGGCGTCCCGCGGAGGGCCGTGCTTGAACCCGAAGGATCGCACCGAGACCCTCATCGGGCGGCTCTCCTCGTCCTCACTGAACTGGGAGATGAGCCTCTCCTGCAGCCCGGCCACGTTGAGGGTCGAGGTGTCGATTATCACGTCCGACATCTCGCGCAGCTCCCCGAGCAACTCCTTCTCGGCTGCGATCGACTCCGTGATGGTGTCGAGGCCGAGCGGATGCGGGCGCCGGTTCTCGGTGTAGCGCGCCACGATCACGTCGTCCTCGGCGTCGAGGAACACGATCCGGGTCTGCACCCCCTCGCGCTCCAACTCGGTCCTCGCGTTGCGGAGGTCGTCTATCGACAGCCCTCCTCGGGAGTCGATGACCACCGCCAGGTGCGTGTGCGCCTCGGGAATGTCATGTGCCTGCACGGCGAGCTCGAGGAGCGTGGGAGGAAGGTTGTCTATGACGGTGTAGCCCATGTCCTCGAGGATGTTGGCCGCGGAGGATCGTCCCGCCCCCGACATGCCCGTCACCACCAGGACATGGGGGGCATCGGTTGTGGCCAGGTCCATGTCGCTCTCGCTCAGCTGTGCAGGGCAGCGTACAGATCCTGGGCGACGCTCCCGGGCACGATCTCGCTGAGCTGGGAGACGTCGGCCGACCGAAGCTGCTTCAGCGACCCGAAGTGGCGGAGCAGGTCGCGCTTTCGCTTCGGCCCGATGCCCCGAACCTCGTCGAGGACGGAGTCGACCATCGACTTGGAGCGAAGCTGGCGGTGATAGGTCACCGCGAAGCGGTGGGCCTCGTCGCGTACCTGCTGGAGGAGGTAAAGAGCCTCGGCGTCGCGTGGGATACGGATCGGCTCGGGCTTGCCCGGGAGGTATACCTCCTCCATCTTCTTGGCCAGCCCTATCGCCGGGATGTCGAGGTCGAGCTCGTCGAGCACGTTCACCGCCCTTCCCAACTGTCCCGGCCCCCCGTCGATGACCACCAGACTGGGTGGGTAGCTGAACTTGCCCTGCTCGGCGATCGGGCGCTTCCTCTCGGCGAGATAGGCGGTGAACCGTCGCCGCATGGTCTCCTCGATGGAGGCGAAATCGTCCTGACCGTCGACCATGCGGATCTTGAAGCGGCGGTAGTCGCTCCTCCTGGGCAGCCCGTCCTCGAGGACCACCATCGAGGCCACCGTGTTCGTGCCCTGGAGAGTGGAGACGTCGTAGGCCTCGATGCGAAGCGGCGGGTCGGCCAGGCCCAACTCCTCCTGCAGGGAGCGGAGGGCACGGGCCCTGGCGTTGTGGTCGCGCTGGCGGCTGAGTCGGTGTCGGGCGAACGCCTCGGCGGCGTTGGTTGCGGTGGTCTCCATGAGACGGCGCTTGGCGCCCCGTTTGGGGACCCTGACCATCACCTTCGAGCCCCGGAGCCGGCCGAGCCACTCGGCGAGCAGCTCCGGCTCGTCGGGCAAGACCGAGACCAGGACCAGCCGCGGCGGGACCTGGTCGCCGTAGAGCTGGCGGACCACCCTCCCCATCAGCTCCGGGTCGGAGAGCTCCTCGACCCTGTCGACGATGGTCCCCCGCCTACCCACTACGCGGCCGCGGCGCACCGTGAGCACCTGGAACGCCGACTCCAGGTCGTCACTATGGAAGGCGATGAGATCGAAGCTCTCCGGCTTGTCGGTGACGACCTCCTGACGCAGAGTCGCCTTGCGAACGTCCTCCAGCCGGTTTCGATAGCGGGCGGCGAGTTCGAACTCCTCGCGCTCCGATGCCTCCCACATCTGGGTCTCCAGATCGGCGACGACCCCCTCGATGTCGCCGTCGAGGAAGGAGGCGAGCCCATCGATAAGCTCCTCGTATTCGTCCCTCCCCACCGCCGCGATGCACGGTCCCGAGCACTTCTCGATGTGATAGAGCAGACAGGGCCGCCCCTGGGCCTG
>CAZAHX010000198.1:0-4348 GCA_964485005.1 uncultured Acidimicrobiaceae bacterium
TCGCGGGCCAGGGCCACCCCGTGCTCCGCGGCGCGGAGACTCCCCTCCGACCCGTCGACGCCGACCAAGATGGTCTCGATCTTCCAGTGCATGGACTCTCCTTCTCGGAACGGAGACTAGAGCAGCATCCGGGCCAGATGGCCGGCGGCGAGACCGTAAAGCCCGGCGAGGAGATCGTCGAGCATGACGCCGGCGAAACCGGGCATGCGATCGGCGGCGCCCACTCCGGGGAGCTTGAAGATGTCGGCGATTCGGAACACCAGGAATGCGATGAGAGCGGCTCCCAGCCCCAGCCCCACCACCGCGAGGATCGTCCCGGCCGCCTCGTCGATCACGATCCAGCCGGCATCGCCCTCCTCGGCGACCAGGGAGCTCACCGCCCACAAGCCGGCGAGGGCGACCAGCAAGGCCCCGGCGAGCTGTGCCTCCCATCCCCAGCGAGCCCCGACACCGAGGGCGAGGGGGAGTGTGAGCACCCCGGCAACGGTCCCCGACCCGTTGTGGCTCCCGCGGAAGCCGCCCAGGATGAGACCGGTGCCGAACCAGGAGGCGAGGAGTCGGGGCATGGGAGGCGAGACTAGAACTAGTGCCCGGGCACCGGTGGCGAGCCGACCCGGTTGCGATACCCTTCTGACATGGAACCGGCATCACACATCTGGAGCGACGGCGAGCTCATCGAGTGGGACCAAGCCACGGTGCACTTCCTCTCCCACGCGGTGCAATACGGCACTGGCGTCTTCGAGGGGATCCGTGCCTACGACACCCCGGACGGGACCGCGGTATTCCGGCTCCACGATCACATGATCCGTCTCGAGGCCTCGGCCCGCGCCTATGGGCTCCCGATGCGCTGGAGCGTCGCCGATCTCGACAGGGCCACGGTCGAACTGCTCCGCGTGACCGGCTTGGAGTCGGCCTACATCCGCCCCCAGATCTTCTACGGGCTGGGCACTATCGGCCTCGACCCCTCCCAGAACGAGCTGCACACCATGATCGGCGCTTTCTCTCTCGGAGCCTATCTCGGGGACGAGGGGGTCAAGAAGGGGATCACGGCCATGGTGTCGAGCTGGCGGCGGATCTCGCACACCTCCCTGATCCCCACCGCCAAGGGATCGGGCGGTTATCTCAACTCGATGCTCGCCAAACAGGAGGCGGTGCGGGCCGGATATGCCGAGGCCATCCTGCTCAACGATGCCGGCACCCTGTCGGAGGGGAGCGGGATGAACCTGTTCCTGGTGTTCGACGGTGCGGTGCTCACCCCCCCGGTGTCGTCGGGAATCCTCGAGGGAATCACTCGCAACACCGTGATCGAGCTGCTCGAGGCGGAGGGGATAGAGGTGCGCCAGACCGACCTGGCCAGGGGGAGCCTCTACACGGTAGACGAGATCTTTCTCACCGGGACCGCGGCAGAGGTGACCCCGGTAGTCGAAATCGACGGGCGACCCGTGGGCAGTGGAGAGCCGGGGCCCGTGACCCGCAAGGCCCAGGACCTGTACTCGGCGGTGGTGGCCGGGAAGCTCGACGAGTATCGCGGCTGGCTCACCTTCGTCTGATGGGCCAGCAGCCCAGGATCCACGTAGCGGAGGAAGCCCAGCCGCGTACTGTCCTCGAGACGGGCCCTGCCAAGAGATGGAGGGCGGGCAAACCGGGGATCCCCGACGGGCCCAGGGAGTGGCCGGAGGGAGGGATGTTCACCACCACAGGCCCCGACCCGGGCTATGCGCTGCGGCTGATCTCGCTCATCGGCCTGCCCGAGGACGACGATCGTCTCCGCAGGGTGGTCACCGGGCTGATGCTGGCCCGGTCGGCGGAGCTGGGGCGGGCTCCCGTCCCCGAGGACCTCGCCGTCGCCCTCATGCTGTGCGGTCACGGGGATGGCCTTCCCGACTATCTGGTGGAGCGTCGCCGCCGCTGGCTCGACGCGGTTCCCCATGAGCAGAGACCGGGGGAGACCGCCGTCGCCGAGATCGACCGCGACCTGCTCGCCCTGACTCCGGCCCAGATCCGGGAGGCCCTGGCGAGTGCGAACGCGGGTTGGTAGGACCGTTCATTAGCGTCCGGCTGCCATGAAGATCGTGCGAATCAAGGCCGGTGACGACATCGTCTATGGGGTGGCCGACAGCGAGGGCGTGCTGGTCTACGAGGGCTCTCCGTTCGTCGCCTGGGAGCCGACCGAGTCGGTGGTCCCCTGGCCCAGCGTCACCCTGCTCGCCCCGGTGCTGCCCACCAAGGTGATGTGCGTCGGGAAGAACTACGAGGACCACGCCGACGAGATGGGCGGCGAGCTGCCCGAGGAGCCCCTCGTGTTCATGAAGCCGGCGACATCGGTGGTGGGGACCAACGCCAACGTCGTCCACCCCCGGATCAGCTCGGAGGTGCACCACGAGGCCGAGCTCGCCGTGGTGATCAGCCGCCCGGCCCGCCACGTCAAGGCGGAGGACGCCTCTCGATACATCTTCGGGTACACCGCCGCCAACGACGTCACTGCTCGGGATCTGCAGGCGAGGGACGGACAGTGGACCAGGGCCAAGGGTTTCGACACCTTCTGCCCGCTGGGGCCGGCGATCGAAACCGAGCTGGATCCACTCGAGCGTCTCGCCGTGATCTGCCGGGTGAACGGTGAGGTCCGCCAGGCCGGGTTCACCTCCGACATGGTCTTCGGCGTGGCCGAGATCATCGCCTTCATCACGGCCTTCACCACCTTGCTTCCAGGCGACGTGATCCTGACCGGCACCCCCTCGGGTGTGGGCAAGGTCGAGCCCGGGGACCTCATGGACGTGGAGATCGACGGGATAGGCACTCTCACCAATCGGGTGGTCGCGGCGTGACGGTCAGGGTCCGGATGGCGCCCTCCCCCACCGGGTACCTGCACGTCGGCACCGCCCGGACCGCCCTGTTCAACTGGCTGCACGCCCGTCACCACGGGGGGACCTTCATCGTGAGGGTGGACGACACCGATCTGGAGAGGTCGACCGAGGAGTACGAAGAGGAGATCCTGACGTCGTTCAGGTGGCTCGGCCTCGTCTGGGACGAGGGCGTCGGCATCGGCGGCCCCCACGGGACCTATCGGCAGTCGGACCGTCTCGATCGTTATCGAGGATTGGCCGAAGACCTGGTGAAATCGGGTGCCGCCTATCGGGACGACCGGTCCCCCGACGAGCTGGAGGAGCTGCGGGCCAGGGCGCAGAGCGAGGGCAGACACCCTGGCCACTACATCAGGAGGCCCGAGACCACCTTCGACAGCGGTGTCATCCGGCTGTCCATCCCGGAGGGTGAGACCGTCGTCTTCGATGACATGGTGCGGGGGCCCATCACCTTTGAGTCACAGGCTCTCGACGACTTCGTCATCCTCCGCAGCGACGGTACGCCGACCTACCACCTCGCCTCCACCGTGGACGACATCGACTACGAGATCACCCATGTGGCCAGGGGCGAGGACCTCCTCCCCTCCACCCCCAAGCACATACTGCTCACCCGGGTCCTTGGCGGGCCCGAGCCCCGGTACGCCCATCTCCCCCTGTTGCTGGGGCCCGACGGGAAGAAGCTCTCCAAGCGTCATGGCGCCACCGCCCTCAGCGACTATCGGGCCTCCGGGATCCTCGCCGAGGCCATGTTCAACTACCTCGCCATATTGGGCTGGTCGCTCGACTCGCAGACGACCATCTTCACCCGGGAGGAGGCGGTGGCCCGGTTCGATCTCGCCGACGTCTCCAAGAACCCGTCCGCCTTCGACCCCGACAAGCTGGTGTGGATGAACGGCGAGTACATCAGGGCGATGCCCACCAAGGAGTTCTCCTCCCTGGCCCGCCCCTGGGTCGAGGAGACACTGGGGCGTGAGGTTCTCGACGACGAGTGGTCCCGTTTCGAGGACCTGGCCGAGGAGGTGCAGGAGCGGACCAAGCTCCTCCCGGAGACGGGTGAGCAAGTGCGGTTCCTCTTCGAGGACTTCGACCGGTACGACGCCGCCTCCTGGAGCAAGGTCATGGAGAGGGAAGAGGTGCCCCGAGTCCTCGAAGAGAGCCTGGCCCGGCTGAGCAATCTCAACTCCTGGGACCCGGTGAGCATCGAGACCACCCTGCGCGCGATCCCCGAGGAGTTGGGGATTGGGGCCGGGAAGACCTTCCAGCCGCTTCGGGTTGCAGTGACCGGCTCATCGGTGAGCCCGCCGCTGTTCGAGTCGATGGCCGCCCTCGGCCGCCAGCCCACGCTCGCCCGGATCGAGCGGGCCCGCCAAGAGGTGGGCTGACACCGCCGCCGGGTAACCTCCAGTCGATCGCGGTCCCGTCGTCCAGGGGTCCAGGACGCCGGCCTTTCAAGCCGGAAACGCGAGTTCGAATCTCGTCGGGACCAC
>CAZAHX010000199.1:0-4313 GCA_964485005.1 uncultured Acidimicrobiaceae bacterium
GAGGGAAGCCATTGTCTCCGACCTCACCCTGCACTGGGCCGCCTATGTCGGGGTGCTGCTCACCTTCGTCGGGGTGCTCGGTTTCCTGCTCCGCGCCTTCGTGGCCATTCCCGATGCCCAACAGCCTCTCTACGAGCTGTTCATCGCCCTGGTCTTCTTCGCCTGGGCCTGGTATCTGCGGCGGCAGGGGGCCGTTCTCGTCTCCAAGGGCATGGAGCTGGTCGGTGGGATGGTGCTCCCCCTGGTCCTCTTCGCGGGGTTGGTGGATAACGCGCCCTTCCCGCCCGATTTCCAGGGCAGAGGCCTCATCGCCGCCCTCACCGTGGCTGCGCTCGGGCTGTCCGCGGTCTACTGGCTGGTGGGCGCACGCAACCCCGACTCGATGCTCCGCTTCCTGGTCGCCCCCCTCTGGTGGCTGGCGGCGATGACCCTCGGGTTCGTGTTCAAGACCGACGAGGTGTTGCGCAGCGACGCAATAACCCGTTTGGTCTCGGCACAACCGGCCCTGGCCGCGGCGGCGATAGCGGTGACGCTGGAGAGCCACTGGTGGCTCCGGGCACGAGCTCAGCTCCGCCCCGACTCTCCGACCGTCATCGCAGCCCTGGTCGGAGTCCCCTTCGCCTACCTGCTCACCCTGGCCCTCGCCGGAGGTGAGGACTGGGCTCATCCCTTCCCGCTCATACTCCTGGGTGTCTCCACGATCCTCGCCACCGAGAGCCTCATCGCCCACTTCGAGAAGTGGCAATGGTTCCTCCCCTCCCGGATCGTCATCTTCGGGGTGACCTTCGTCACCCTGGTCCCCAGTCTGGGGGTGGGCCTCACCGGGTTGCTGGCCACCGTGGTCTACATCTACCTCTTCGACACCAGCACCTGGCTGGCCGAGCCACCAGTGGTCGTGGCCCTCTCCGGTGCGGGTGTGGTAGCCGGGGCGGCCATGGCGCTCGCCGAACCGTGGACCACGCTGGTGGCCTACACCCTGATCACGCTATGGGCCCACGTTGGCTGGAATGCCTGGCTCGACCACCACGGCGCGGAAGGGGCAACCTTCACCGCCGTCGCCGCTCTGGCGCCCATCGGCGTCGGACATGCCCTCCTCCAGATGTACCCGGCCGGTGAGGCTTGGCTGTTGATGGCGACCATCCTCGCCCTGGTGGCCACGGCGACCAGGTATCTGATCGTCCCCACGCCGTTCTGGAAGTACTGGTTGTGGGGGGCCGGGGCACTGGTGGCAATGGGGGCGCTCGCCGACTGGGCTCAGCGCGGAGGGCAGGACTTCCTGGCAGTGAGATCCATGGCAGTGCTCGCCATCATGATCGCAATGGCCCCTTGGGGGTTGGTGGCCCGTATCTGGCACGGGGCGGTGGTCCTCTCCCTGGGACTGGCCATGGCGCTAGAGGGGCTCGGCGTGGCCGGTGGGCAGCGGGTGACGATCTGGGCTTCGCTCGGCCTGGCCCTTGTGCTGGCAGCGGCCGTCTGGCGTCGGCACCCCTCGGCACACTTGGCCCTGATCGGACATCTCACCGGGTTTGGCGCCCTGCTGGCGGCTTCGGCGCCGGCCCCCGACGCCGTAGCAGCCGGCTTCTTCGCCCTGGGATGGGTCCTCAGCGTGGCCGTCGCCGAGACGGGAGCGGACTCGGTGACCGGCCTGATCGCGAGGATCTTCGAAGAGGCCGATCAGCGAGCCGAGGGCTGGGAATCGTGGGAGGAATGGGTGGCGCCCCTGTTCATGGTGGGAACCGTTGCTCTTGCCCTTCTCGAGTTGGCCGAGCTCTGGCCCACCGCCAGTCGCTGGTGGCCCGCCGTGCTGCTCGTCTCCTTGGCCCTGGTCTACGTGGCTGCAGCGCGCCTTTTCCGCCGCCGGCTGCCGCTGAGCAGGGTCCTCGCCCTGGGAGCCGCGGCGTTCTCGGTCATCGGGCTGCTCCTTGGCTTCCCCGACCGCATTCCCGCCATCTACGGCGCCGTCGGGGTCATCGCCACCGCCCTCCTCCTGATCGGTCTGGTGCGATGGCCGGTCTTCCATTGGATCGCCTGGGCGACGACGTTCGTGCTGGTGATACTGCTCGCCGAACAGGCAGGGGTGGATGTCGACAGCCTCCATCTCGTCAGCCTGGGATGGGGCGCGCTCCTTCTCATCGGCAGCCTCGTCGTCGACGACCAGATGGCCGGTCGCCGCGAGCCGGGCCAGGCTCTGCGCTTGGCGCCGGCGCTCTATCCGGCGGTGCTGGGGGCGGTCACGGTCCCGCTCAGCCTGGCCCCGGTCTATGCCCAAGCCGCCGAGATCCACGGCTGGTGGAGCCTGGGGGCGGCTCTCTTCTTCCTGGTAGTCGCCCTGCTGATCCGGGTCGGCGCGGTGACTGCTCTCAGCCACGGCTTGCTGGCCGCCGGGATCATTGCCCTCTCCCCCTGGCCTCTCCTCGACGAGCCCTGGAGACTGGTGATCATCGCGGCACCACTGGTTGCGGTCTCCTGGTTCGTGGAGCGGCGCCAAACGGCCCTCGTAGCCACGGATCCATGGCTGCGCTGGGACCTGGCTCCCCTCGTGGTGGCACATCTCATCGGGGCTCTCTCCCTGGTGATCGGTTTGATCACCGGCGAGATCGCCGGGGCGGCCTTGGCCTTCGGCGCCCTCTCTGTGGCGATCGGGGTGTGGAAACGAGAGAGGCTGTGGCTGGACGCCGGCAACCTGCTGATCTTGGCGGCAGCCTTCGGCACCGGGACCGGCTGGCTCACCATCGCCCTCGCCGGGACCGCGGCACGAGGGGCAGTCAGCGCCTACCTCAGTGAAGGTGAAGAGAGGCTCTCCTACCAGGTGATCGGAGTGGCTGCCGCCGGCTTGGGCTGGATCACAATGCTTGCCTGGGCCGAGATCCCTCTCCTCAGGGCGGTCGACATGACTTCTCTCTTCTGGGGGATTTGGGCTCTTCTCATCGCCACGGGAGGTCGTTTCGGGAGGATCGAGCCCGACTCTGTGCGTTGGTGGGGAGGTTTGGGTGTCCTCGGGGTTGTCGCGGCCTCGGGTGTGTTCTGGTCCGATCCCGTAGGCCCCTGGGTCGCCCTCGGGGTCGTGGGGATCGCGACAGCATTCGAGGCCGGCTGGAAGGCCGTGGACCGCCAGCTCCGCTATGTGGCCGTTGCCGTCACCGGGCTGGCCTGGCTTCATCTCGCCGCAGGTCTCGGGTGGACCCCCACCCAGGTCGCGGCGTTCACCGCCGCGACCTTCGGAGGGCTCACGCTCCTGGTCGCCGAGCTTGCCCGCTGGCGCAAACCGCAACCGGAGAGCGACGCCCTCAACCTGTGCCGGGCCTGGCTGGCATTGGGCGCTCTTGGAGTGCTCACGGCCATGGTCGCTTCTTTGGAGCTCGGCTCGACTTCCGCCGGATATTGGGTAGCGGGTGGTCTCACCATCGTGGCCGTGGCATTCGCCCGAGCAGCCACTCCCCTAGGCGTGGAATGGCTGCGCGATTTGGCGGGTCTAGCCCTTCTCGGGTCGGTGAGCCTCGCTTCCCACTCAGCTGCACTGGGCCGGACCTGGCTAGCCGTGGCCATGGTGGCCCTGGCGACGGCCTCGACCGTCTCGTATCTCGCGACATGGAACCGGAGGGCCCGCTCGGTGTGGCTGGGCCCCCTTCTGGTATTCGGGTTCGTGGCCAACCTCTGGGCCCTGGGCCTGACCGTCACTGCGTGGCCGGCGCGCAGTCTGCTGGTCGCGGTCCTCCTCTCCATGGGTGGCCAGTCGGTCGCAGCCGGCGTCGTCCGAGACCGCCCTGGCATCGTCGCGCTGGGCCCGCCCCTGGTCGGGGCGGCCTTCCTGGTGGGCATGGGTGACCTCATCTCCGGCAGCGCCCAGTGGTACACCACACCGCTCGGGCTGGTGATCCTCGCCGAGCTCGAGATCCTGAGATCGGTGCGCCGCTCACGCGGCCAGCGATTGGACGGGCCCGATGTGCTCACTCTGGAGTGGGTCGGCATAGCCCTCGTGGTGGTCCCGGCCCTGGTCGAGATGTTCTCCAGTGGCATCGCCTTTGGACTGGCCGCGATCGCGGCCTCGCTGGCGTGTCTCATCTGGGCGGTGCTCACCCGGGTGCGGAGAAGAGCGATCGCTTCAGCAGCCATAGCCCTGGCGGGGACGGTGCTCATGATCTTTGCCGCAGCCGCCGCCGGGGCGCCCGCCTCGGCCTCGATGTGGATCATCGCCGTCGGCGCCGGTTCGGCAGTGATGGCGGTTGCCGGGCTGATCGAGGCCTACCGCTCCCAGACGGGCCATCTCATGGTGCGGCTCGGCAGGATCATGGAGGGCTGGGAGTGAGCCATCG
>CAZAHX010000200.1:0-4286 GCA_964485005.1 uncultured Acidimicrobiaceae bacterium
AACTCGCCGCCTGGCCCAATGGCCCACGTCGGCTGAGTCTCTGAGCGTCGACAGCTGCGCAAGCAAACCGAACCCCGACTGAGGGTGAATCCACGGCGAGCCTAGGTCAGTCGCGCAACGGTGCAAAGAATTCCCACATGGCATGAGCAACAAGGTCCGGGGTCTGTTTGGCGGTGAAATGGCCTCCCCGAGGGAGATCACTCCACTCTCTCAAGTCGGTGTAGGTGCGTTCCGCATACCCACGGGGAAAGCCGCGCTCCCCCCACTGGACAGCCACCCCGACCGGCACGTTCACCAGAGGGATGGGCCTTTCATGGTTGCGACCGTGGTAGTAGGGCAGGAACGAGGTGCCGATGGTCCGGGTGAACCAATAGAGGCTGACGGTGGTGAGGACGTCGTCCACGGTCCACGACTCCTCGTAGTCAGAGCCGCTCCAGTCGCGAAACTTCTCGACGAGCCAGGCCAGCAAACCGGCCGGTGAGTCATTCAGCCCGACCGCCAAGGTGTCGGGTCGGGTCGACTGGACTTCGCTGTACCCGCGCCCGTTGCGCCACTTGTCGGCCAACCACGAGCGAAAGACCTCCTCGGCAGACGTCAGGTCCTGGCTTCGCTCCTCAGGCGGAAAGGCGGCGTGGGTTGCGAAGAGCCCCAGAATCGACTCGGGGTACAGCGCTCCCAGCCAATCGCTGATCGTCGTCCCCACATCCTCTCCGTAGGTGGCGTAACGGTGGTAGCCGAGCGTCTCGGTCATGAGGGTGTGCCATACCCTCGCCACCGAGTCGCCGGTGAAGTGCCCGCTGGCGAGCGGCGACGAGTATCCATAGCCAGGCAGGGAAGGCACGACCACGTCGAAAGCGTCCCGCTCGGTACCGCCGTGTGCTGCCGGGTCGGTCAACCAGGGGACGATGGGCAGGAACTCGACGAACGAGTACGGCCAACCGTGACTCAGGATGATCGGGATGGTTTGGGCATACAAGGCGGGGTCGGCGCGAACGTGGATGAAGTGAACGTCGGCGTCTACGACCTTCGCTTTGTAGTGGGGAAACGAGTTGAGCCACTTCTCCTGGCGACGCCAGTCGAAGCCATCGCCCCAATACCCGATGAGCTCGGAGAGATAGGCATAGTCGACACCGGACTCCCAGGGATCTCCAGCAGGTGGTGAAGGAAGTCGCGTCTCAGCGAGACGTCTGCGGAGATCGGTCAGGTCTGAGTCGGAAACCTCGATCCGAAAAGGCTCGATCACAGGTCGACAATACCCATCTCGGGTGCCCATCACGTCGAGATCAACCCAATCTCACGACCAACGGGAGGAGCGCACACGGCCGACAGACGAAGCACGAGTGGTTTCCGGGATGCGCCCGTCCGGGTAAGAGCGAAGTCCTCGACAAGAGCAAGACGCGCACCGAGAGGAGCCTCATCGCCGTCATGAATACCTCAGATATCGACCGCCTGGCCCGACAGCTCTCCGCCGACAGCATCCGGGCCACCACAGCAGCCGGTTCGGGCCATCCCACGTCGTCGATGTCGGCGGCACATCTCGTGGCAACCCTCCTCGATCGTCACCTCCGGCTCCACGTCGACAAGCCGGGGCACCCGGCCAACGACAGGTTGATCTTCTCCAAGGGGCACGCCTCCCCGCTGCTGTATGCGGCCCTGGCCGCACTCGGGGTGATCGAGGAGAGCGAACTGCTCGAGCTCCGCACCGCCGACAGCCCGCTCGAAGGCCATCCCGTGCCCAAGATCCCCCACATCGATCTGGCCACGGGCTCCCTCGGCCAAGGACTGGCCAACGGCCTGGGGCTTGCTCTGGGCAGCCGCAGGCTCGGGTCACCCGCCCGAACATGGGTCCTCATCGGCGACTCCGAGATGGCCGAGGGCTCGATCTGGGAAGCCATGGCCCTGGCCTCGCATCACGGTGTCTCCAATCTGCGGGCCATCGTCGACGTAAACCGTCTTGGACAGCGTGGGCCCACGATGTATGGGTGGGACACCGATGTCTATGTGCGGAGGGCCGAGGCATTCGGCTGGAGAGCGATTCCCGTCGACGGCCACGATCCAGAAGACATCAACCGTGGCATCGAGGAGATGGAGGACGGCAACGCCCAGCCGAGCATCCTGGTGGCGCGCACCGTCAAGGGTCACGGGGTGTCCTTCCTCGCCGACGAGCCGGGCAGGCATGGCAAAGCCCTCTCCGAAGAAGAAGCGGACAAGGCCCTGGCGGAACTCGACCCGGGGGAACGCCGGACCGTCACGGTGCAGAGCCCGCCCGAGCTCACCATCGAGGACTTCGACGAAGCAGATGTGGACCGTCCCCGGTTCGACGACGACGTTGCCACCCGAGACGCATTCGGAGAGGCGCTCGCCGCCATCGTGAAGAAAGACCCTCTGGTCATGGTGCTCGACGGAGAGGTGTCGAACTCGACCAGGACCGAACATGCCCAGGAGGCCGCTCCCGACCAATTCCTCGAGATGTACATCGCCGAGCAAGCCATGGTGGGGGCTGCCGTGGGAATGCAGGCCATCGGGCTCAAGCCCGTTGCCTCCACGTTCGCCGCATTCCTCACCCGTGCCCACGACTTCATCCGCATGGCCGCCATCAGCCGCGCCGAGATGGTGTTGAACGGCTCTCACGCCGGTGCCTCCATCGGGGAGGACGGCCCCTCCCAGATGGGTCTAGACGACATCGCCATGATGCGGGCCACTCCGGGTGCCACCGTCCTCTACCCGGCCGATGGGACCGCCACAGTCGCCCTCCTCGAGACGGCCATCGACTCCCCCGGCATTTCCTACATCCGCACCACTAGAGAGGACACCCCCCGGATCTACGAGCCCAGTCAGACATTCGAGATCGGCGGCTCCCACACCCTCCGAACCTCGGGCGGAGATCAGGCCGCGATCATCGGCGCCGGGGTCACTCTCTATGAGGCCATGGCCGCGGCAGACGATCTCGAAGGCGACGGGATCTCCGTGCGGGTCATCGACGCCTACTCTGTTCATCCCATCGACAGGGCTGCGGTCCGGCGGGCCATGGCCGACACCGGGCTGTTGGTCGCCGTCGAGGACCACGGCCCCGTCGGGGGCCTGGGCGACGCCGTGCTGGAGGCAGTCTCGGACATGGACTCGGGGGTGGTCTTGAAGCTGGCGGTGAACGGGATCCCGGGATCGGCGACGGCCGAGGAGCAGCGAGAACTGGCCGGGATCTCGGCCCGTGCGATCGAGCAGACCATCGTGGAAAACGTTCGTCAGAAGACCCCTTCCACCTGAGCGCCTGGCACAGCGCCAGTACGCCGGAAGGGCAACGTAGATTGATGCTCCCCCTTAGCTCACCATCGATCGGTCGCCGGTGTCACAATCATCGCTATGGATGTCGAACGCTATCTACAGCGCATCGGGATCGATACAGACATCGAGCCGAGTCTCGCCAGCCTGGAGAGGCTGCAGCGGGCCCACCTGACCTCGGTGCCGTTCGAGAACCTCGACGTCTTCCATCGGCGCGGGGTGAGGACCGCCGATGACTGGTCGGTGCCCAAGATCGTCGACCGGGGGCGTGGCGGCTGGTGTTTCGAGTTGAACGGTGCCTTCGCCGCCCTGTTGTCGGCGCTCGGTTTCTCGGTGAGCCGGCTCGGGGCCACCGTCCTCTACGGCAGCACCTCACCAATGCCAACCCACCTCGCCCTCGAGGTCACCCTCGACCGTCGCTATCTGGTCGACGTCGGGTTTGGCGACACGTTCATCAAGCCGCTGCCCCTCGACTCGGCCGGCCCCCACGACGGCGGGATCGGTCGGTACGGCTTCGTCTTTCGGGATGGGCTCACCACGCTGGTGTCGTTCGAAGACGGAGAGGTCGTGGAGCACTACCGATTCGACCCGACACCCCGATCTCTCGCTGACTTCGACGAGGCATCGATCTTTCTGCAGACCGAACCGGGTCTCCAGTGGACCGAGGCGCCGTTCGCCACGCGGCTCCTAGACGGGGGCCCGGACCGGGTGACCCTGCTGGCGGATCGCATCAAGTTCCGCCGGGACGGGAACTGGGTCGAGCACCCGGTCACCGAGGAAGAGTGGCCCCGGCTGCTCGGTGAGTGGTTCGACATGACCCCCTGAGCGCTCACTGTGGCTCCGGGGGACGGCCTGTCCGGGGCCCATCACCTCTCTCGAGACCGAACCTCCGGCGGCTTGGGTCAGGTCAAGTGCCTTGCGAGGAGCCCGATGGCCAACAACACGTGAGCGACGACCAGCAGCTGCAGTGGGCGCTCCCAGGTCTCCAGCAACTCCGAGGCATCCCA
>CAZAHX010000201.1:0-4275 GCA_964485005.1 uncultured Acidimicrobiaceae bacterium
CGGAACCTGATCGACTGCCAGGCCGCCATCAGGGCTCCTCCAGACGGTATCCGCGCCCGGGGACCGTGCTGATCACCCCGGGGTCGCCCAGCTTCTTGCGAAGGTTGCTCACCGTCACCCGGACCACGTTGGTCAGGGGATCGGTCATCTCGTCCCAAACATGCTCCAGCAGGTGCTCCTGGCTGAGCACCAGCCCGGGGTTGGCCATGAAATAGTGGAGCAGCGCGAACTCCTTGGCAGTCAGATCGACTCTCTCTCCGTCCCGGGTGGCGATGAACCTGGCGGGATCGAGACGAAGACCGCCCACCTCGAGGATCGGGTCGGACTCGGTGTCCCGACGGATGAGGGCGCGCACCCGCGCCGAGAGCTCGGCGAGGGCGAATGGCTTCACCAGGTAGTCGTCGGCGCCCGAGTCGAGACCCGCCACCCGGTCGTGGATGTCGTCGCGGGCGGTGAGCATCAGGATCCGCGGGCGGTCCCCCTCCAGGGTCGGGAGGTTGCCGGAGACCAGGTCCCGGCAGATCTGGAGTCCCGAACCGTCGGGGAGGTTCCAGTCGAGCACGAGCAGGTCGTAGCCCGCCGATCTCAGCTTGAGATCGGCCTGGCCCACATCGCCGGCGACATCGACGGCGTGACCGTCGCGTCGCAGTCCACGCGCGATGGCATCGGCGAGGTCGGGCTCGTCCTCTACGACAAGGAGACGCACGACCTCAAACCTAAGCGGTGACGGTTAATCGACGAATAAACCGTGCTCCGGCCCCACTCCTGACAAGTATGGACTATCGACCCATAAGAAATCCGCAACCTTGTGCCGATACTGAGAGTCGGAGTTATGCGATGGTCGTGACATTCATCACCAGGAACGGGGATGGCTTCCACACTTATACCGGGCATGTGATCTGTCGCGGCCCGACCACGATCGTCCTTCTGCTCACAGAGCCGTTCAACGTCGCCGGGCGTTCTGTGCAGTTCCGCATCTCAGAGGTGGTGGAAGAAAGAGTCATCTCTGTCTGAGGGGAACGCGTGACAACGGGGGAGGAGAGGGGATAGCCTGACGGCATGTTCCTTGAGGCATCGGTCATAGAGGCTCTCGCCATCGTGGGAGCGGTCGGAGCCATCGCCGGTCTGGTCGGCGGGTTCTTGGGATCGGCCGACAGCCTGATCGGTGCACTGCTCATGGGGATCATCGGGGGGATCTCGCTCTCGGCAATCTTCCGAATCGCCAACGCACCCTCGATCTACGCCGTAGGCGACGACTTCTCGCTGGTCTGGGCCGCGGTCGGCGGTCTCGTCCTCGGATTCGTCGTCGGTCGGTCCAACGTCTGACCCGGATCAGCCGTTGTCGGATTGGACGGGGAGGATCTCGACCTCGCGCACTCGGCGTCTACTGGTGACGACGACTCTTATCCTCCACCCGTCCACTTCGACGAGATCGCCGGCTTCGGGAAGCCGACCCAACAGGTTCATGACCAGGCCGCCCACGGTCTCGTACACGCCTTCGGGCAGCTCGACTCCGTAACGGCTGAGCTGGCCGAGCCGCGCGCTTCCCGGAGCCCTAATCCCGCCGCCCGGGATCGAGGCAACCGTGCGCTCCCCGCGATCGTGCTCGTCGCGGATCTCGCCCACCAGCTCTTCGGCGATGTCCTCCAGCGTGATGATCCCTGCCGTCGAGCCGTGCTCATCGACTACGAGAGCCAGATGAGAACGGCCTCGCCTCATCCCGTCGAGAACCTTCGAGAGCCGTGCCGTCTCCGGGACGGCCAGAGCTGGACGGATGAGATGCCGGTCGATTGGACGGTCGAGACGCGCGTCGTCCAGGGTCATCAGGTCTTTGACGTGCACGAAGCCCAGGGTGTCGTCCAGATCCTCTCTGAAGACCGGGACCCGGGAGTGGCCGGTCATCTTCATGAGGTCGCGCACCTCGCTGACCGTGGCCCCCACCGGCACGGCGCGAACGTCGGGCCGGGGAATCATCACCTCCGAGGCGTCGAGATCGCTGAAGATGATGGCGCCGGTCAGGAGTCGGTGTGCGAAGTCCTCGATCACTCCTTCCTTCCGTCCTGCGGAGATGATCACTGCCAGATCCTCTGCCGAGTGGCCCACTCCCAACGCGTCGGCAGGCGGCACACCGAAGAGCCGGAGGATCCCGTTGGCGATGCCATTGAGAAGCGCGATGAGCGGGCGGAACACGAAGATGAATGCCCGAAACGGGATCGCCATGATCAGAGCCGACCGCTCCGGATTGGAGATGGCGATGTTCTTCGGTGCCATCTCACCGATCACCATGTGCAGGTAGACCACGATCAGCAGGGCGATGACCAGGGCCACCGGGTGGAGGGCACCCTCCGGCAACGGGGTGAGTGCCAGCACCGGCTCGATCATGGCCGCTACGGCAGGCTCGGCCACCGCCCCGAGGAGCAAGCTGGCAATGGTGATCCCCAACTGGGCGGCTGCCAGGCTGAGAGACAGTTCCTGGTTGAGCCGCGTCGCGACTTGAGCGGCCCGCCCGGTGTGAGCCTCCAGCACGTTGCGTCTGGCGGTGATGTAGGCGAACTCCGCGGCCACGAAGAACCCGTTGGCGATGAGGAACAGCACCATCCAGAGGAGGGCCATAGGGCTCACGATCTCTCTCCGCCGTCGGCACGCACCACTCTCACCTGATCTACTCGGTGCCCGTCGAGCTCGACCACCTCGAAGGAGAATCCCTGGTGGTGGATGACCTCTCTCTCCCTTGGGAACCTGCCGAGCTGTGCGACCAGGAAGCCGCCAAGGGTCTCATACCTGCCTTCCGGCCATTCGAACCCGGTGAGCTCCTCGACTTCGTGACGGTGAAGCAGCCCGGAGAGGGTTGCTGCCTCGTCGACGGGGACGGTGTGGGAGAGATCGAGGTCGTACTCGTCCTCGATCTCGCCGAAGATCTCCTCGAGAAGATCTTCGATGGTGACGATTCCCGCCGTCCCCCCGTACTCGTCGACGACCACGGCCATCCAGCGCCCCCCGGTCTGCAACTCGGTGAGCAGGTTCTCCAGCGGGGCGCTCTCCGGCACCAACAGGGCCGGATTCGCAATCTCGGCGACCGGGGTGGCCGCCAGACCGGAGGAGGGAAGGCCCACCGTGTCCTTGATGTGCGCGATTCCGGTCACATCGTCGAGACCCTCCCCGTACACGGGAAATCGGGAGTGACCGGTGGCTGCGGCGAGCTCTCGCAACTCGGAGACGGATCCGTCGCGGCTGATCCCGATCACGTTGACCCTGGGAACCATGGCGTCCGCGGCGATCTTCTCCGTGAAGGTGATGGCCCGGGTGAGCAGCTGTATCTCCTTGTCGTCGAGGCGGCCCTCCTCCCCCGAGGAGCGAATCATCAGCTCCAATTCCTCCATCGACCGCACCCCTGCGAGCTCCTCCCGTGGCTCGATGCCGAGTCGTCGGATCGTCCAGTTCGCCGACCGGTTGAGGAAGAGGATCAGGGGACGAAGTGCAGCGTTGACCACTTGCATCGGGATCCCGAACCAGACCGCTGACCGGTAGGGCCGGGCGATGGCCATGTTCTTCGGGACCAGCTCGCCAAACACCATCTGGCTCATCGTCGCCACGACGAATGCCGCGATCAGCGAGATGGCGAGGGCGGTCGACCGGGGAAGCCAAGGCAGGGCGAGAAAGAGTGGCTGGAGGGCGGTGGAGAGTGTCGGCTCGGCGACCGCCCCGAGCACCAGTGAGGTCGCGGTGATTCCGAGCTGGGCCCCGGAGAGCTCGAATGACAGATGTCGAAGCGAGCGGAGTATGCGCCCGGCGGCCCGGTCCCCCTCCCGCGCCTTCCGCTCCACCTGGCTGCGTTCCACGGCGACGATGGCGAACTCGCCTGCAACGAAGAAGGCGTTGGCCAGGATGAGCAGGACGACGGCGGACAGGCCGAGGAATGTGCCGATCAGCGGGCTCCGGTCTCAGCGCTCATGGATGACAGCCATCAGCTGACGGGGAATATATGCCTCCCGGCGACTTCCTCCCCAACCATATGGCGGTTCAGCCGATGGCGCCCGCCGCTGCCATGTTGAGCTCGATGAGACGGTTCATCTCCACCGCGTATTCCATGGGGAGCTCCTTGACGATGGGCTCGATGAAACCGGCCACGATCATCGAGGTCGCCTGATCCTCGGTGAGGCCGCGAGACATCAGATAGAAGAGCTGGTCCTCTCCGACCTTGGACACCGTGGCCTCATGGCCGATCTCGGCGTCGTTCTCTTCGATCTCCATGTAGGGGTAGGTGTCGGAGCGGGA
>CAZAHX010000202.1:0-4266 GCA_964485005.1 uncultured Acidimicrobiaceae bacterium
TGCTCGGGTGTTCCGATCATCGCCGGCAGCTCCTCCGGTGCGGGAACGCTGTCGGGTGAGTAGTCGGCGTTCTTGAAGATCAGCGTGGAAGGCTTGCGCTCACTGCCCTGGACGATGACCCGATAGGCCCCGGTCGGCTTCCAGTTGGAGAGATGCTCGTGAAACACCTCCGCGACATCGGTCGCCAGATGTTCGCGCACGATGCGATCCAGGATCTCGGGTTCGAGCCCGGGCGGCAGCCCACGCGTTCGCTTGGCGGGGTTGTGCACCCCGGTGGCCCGACGCACGTGCATCGGCACCCGATAGAGAAGAGCCCCCATCACTTGTCCCTGTACCCCCAGTGATCAGCTAGGAGGAGATGATAACCCATCGTTCACCCACCGTTCACATGTGATCACGGTCAGTGGCGATAACGAATGAGGGTGCGTCCACGGTGCACGACCGAGTGGACACCCGACACCAAGGCTGAATACCGGGCGGGGCTCGCTACGTCGGACGTGCGGATGCGCGACAAACGAAGCGGGTCCTGGCCGGTGTGAGCCAGGTGATGGTCGAACATCACTGCGATGTCGTAACCCAACTCCTCCAGGACGCGCTGTGCTGCATGGGAGTGGTTGCCGTTGGGATAGGCGAAGAGAGTGGCCTCGAAGCCGAGGTTGCTCCGCAGCCAATCGTGTGCCTCTGCGATCTGGAGAGACTGTTCCTCCTCGGGGCACATGTCGAGACAGGGATGATCCCAGGTGTGGTTGCCGAGTGTCCCATGGGCAGCGAACTCCTGCAGCTCCTCCACTGTGATCTGGCGACGGGTGGGCGGGCTGGCATTCGAGCGAGTCAGGCTGTCGGCCATCTCGGACACGATCTCACGTCGCTCGGCGTCTTTGGTCGATTTGAGGAAGGCCAGCCACCCTTCCGGCGGCCGGTTGCGGATCGTTCCGGCTTCGGGGTCGGCCTCGTAGTCGGCCACGATCTGCCACCAGTACGGGCTGACCGTCCCCACGACTCCAGGGCACAAGAACAGGGTGGCGGGAATGGCCAGTGCCCTCAGGATGGGGAGGGCGTTGTCGATCACAGTCGGGTCTGCATCGTCGAACGTCACCCAGACGGACCTGTCCGGCACGGGCTCTCCGTTGAAGGCGGCAGCTACTTCTCGTGGGCCGATCGGCTGATAGTCGTCTACGAGATGACGCATCTGTGATTCGAAGACGGCGGGGTCGGAGACCCCGTGATAGCCGAGGACACGCAGACGACCCTTGGTCAGCGAGCGGTATGGCCCGGTCAGTGACCGTGATCCGAGAACGGCATCGACGGAGCGGACCAAACCGGCGCGCGCAAGGCCCATTTGTCCCATGTCCGGCCACGTTACTGTTGCACTCCTGCAGCCCCGGCGAAGCTGTCTCCAGGTCGTCAGCTCGCCAACGTCGAGGGGAGTCGGGAGCCTTATGTCGCAAGTGAACGTGCTTGCCGTGATCGACAGTCTCGGGGCAGGAGGAGCCGAGCGCTCTTTCCTGGAGCTTCTCCCTGCCCTCGTCGAGTTGGAGGTGAGACTCCAGTTCGCCTGCTTCGACCGACGGCCGCTTGGTGTGGAGGCGGAGATCCTGGAGTTGGGTGCCCAAGTCGACATTCTGGAATCTTCGAACGTGTTCGGTCGGGTCCGGGGGCTACGCCGCCTCATCGCGCAAAACTCACCCGACTTGATCCACACCACTTTGTTCCAGTCCGACCTCATCGGCCGTCTTGGCAACATCGCCCAACGGCCACCACTGATGACGAGCATCGTCAACACCACGTACGACCGGGCCAGGCGGGCCGATCCTCGTGTGTCGCGCTGGAAGTTGGAGGTGGCTCGGAGCGTGGACGGGTTGGGGGCCCGGCATCTGACCGACCACTTCCATGCCCTCACCGAAAGCGCCGCCGACGATGCGGTGCGCAGTCTCGGGATCGATCGGGCGGACATCACGGTGATCCCCAGGTCTCGAGACTCGGGCCGCTTTCGGGTCGACCGCGACACCGAGCGTAGGCGTTTGAGGGCTGAGCTCGGGATCGGTGAGGAGCCGGTGATCGTGGCGGTGGGGCGCGAGGAGTTCCAGAAGGCGCACCCGGTCTTGGTCGAAGCCCTGCACAGGGTGCGTCATCGCTTACCGGAGGCACATCTGGTGCTGGTCGGCCGTCCCGGCAATGCTTCACAGGAAGTCGAGCGGGCCTTGGATCGCCTCGGGTTGGAAAGTGCTGTGACCAGAACCTCGTTTCGTAGCGACGTCCCCAGCCTCCTCGCTGCCGCCGATGTCTTCGCCTTTCCCTCGCACTACGAGGGGTTCGGCGGGGCGATGATCGAAGCCATGGCGATGGAGACCCCGATCGTCTGCTCCGATATTCCCGTGCTGCGGGAGGTGCTCACCGACACGGGAGCCGCCCTCCTCAGCCCTCCGGGAGACCCGGTCTCGTTGGCTAATGCGCTCGTCGAGGCGCTTGGCGACCCGGCAGCCGCAACCAGGCGGGCCCAACGGGCCAGGCTGGTCTATGAGCAGCGGTACACCCCGGCGGCCGTGGCCCCGGCGATGGCGGCGCTGTACCGTCGAGTAGCCGGGTGAGCACCGTCTGACGTCGGAGGTCTCATCTCATCTACCCGCCACTACCGTGTTCATCGGCGAGAGGGGATTCGATCATTGTCCTGGAGCGGGAAGGGTGACGCACTGCTGATGGCAGACGACTTCGACTTCACGATCGCCTCACTCGAGACACCCCTCACCCAGGATGTCCTCGACCTCATCGACGAGGTGATGGGCACGGGCCACGATGAGACCTGGTTCCGGTGGAAGCATCGGGACAATCCCGCCGGCCCATCCCTGGCGTGGGTAGGGCGAGACGACATGGGGCTGGTTGGGGTGAGGCTCTTCATGCGCTGGGCATTGCGACGTGGGGATCGCCGGTTGACCGCCTACCGCCCGGTGGACACGGTGACCGCACCCCGGGCCCGCCGACGTGGCGTGTTCTCGGCCCTGGCACGAACCGCCCTAGGGGCCTTGCCCGACGATGCAGTGGTCTTCAACACGCCCAACGCCAACAGCCGGGACGGCTATCGCCGTCTCGGATGGGACCTCATGGACCCGGTCGCCCACGTTGTGTCCGTGGTCCCGCCGCTCGGCGGCCGGGCTGCGCTCCACACCGGCAGAGATGTCTTGAGGGCGTTTGACCATGGCGTCGAAGTCGACGACGGTCGCATCAGGACCGATCGCAGCTCGCATTACGCACGCTGGCGCTACGACGATCGATCGGGTCGTAACTACTCCTTTGCTTCTCTGGAACAGGCCGACGAGCCGACAGCGGTTGTTTATCGCATCGTCGACACCAGACCGCGACTGCTGGTGGTGAGTGACCTGGCCGGGCCCGCTTCGGCGCGGGGAGCTCTGGTCAGGGCGATGGCCAGAGAGGAGGGGGCTCGTCTCGTTCTCACCACGGGTGGGGCGGGCAGCGAGGCCGGTGCACCCCCATCGCTCTCGATGAGGCGCGGCTCGTCGGTCGTAGCTGTCAATCCGATGGCGTCGAGGGAGCCAGACCTGACCTCGATTGGATCCTGGGCACTCACCCTTGGTGACCTCGAGGACGTGATATGACTCGCACGGCCCACTGCGACTGCGAATGGAAGAGCCCGACAAGCGGTACGCTCATCGTCTCATCGGGCGTGCAAACGTCGTCTCAGCCCGATGTGGGAGTCAACCCATGCTGACCACGCTGCGTCAGGCGTATCGCCTCATCGGCAAGGACAACCGAGGAAGATGGGCGCTGCTCATCCTGGTGGCCGTTTTCGTTAGCGGTCTCGAGATGGTCGGCGCCGTGCTCATCTTCGTCCTCCTCAGTCTGGTCGTCGACCCGGGGTCGGCGATCGACCTTCCCGTGCTCGGCGACGTGCGCGATCTCGCCGGCGACATGGACCAGGAGACTCTCCTTCTGACCGTGGTCATCGTCATTGGAGCATTCTTCCTCTTCCGGGCGGTCGTCACAGTTGCAGCCAAGTACGTCGAGGTTCGCGTCGCCTACAACGCCGGGGCGCGGCTCTCCAATCGACTCGTTGCGGGCTATCTGAGCTGGCCCTACGCCCTCCATCTCAGGCGTAACTCGGCGGAGCTGATCCGCAATGGCCACCAGGCGATCAACGAGCTGGTGGCGAGTGTCTTCCTCCCGCTCATCAAGGTCGTTGCGGAGTCCTTCCTCACCATTGGGATGCTCACCATCCTCATGTTCATCGCCCCGGCGGCCACATTCCTGGCG
>CAZAHX010000203.1:0-4260 GCA_964485005.1 uncultured Acidimicrobiaceae bacterium
CCATCCTCCCCGGTTCGGAGCGGATCCCCTTCGAGCGTTTGGAGCGAGGCAACCACATCAAGGCCCTGATCATCGAGGTGCGCAACGAGCTGAAGGGGGCCCAGATCGTGGTCTCCAGAAGCCATCCCGACCTGGTCCGCCGGCTCCTCGAGCTGGAGGTGCCCGAACTGACGGATGGCACCGTGGAGATCGTCAACATCGCCCGGGAGCCGGGGCACCGCACCAAGATCGCGGTCATCTCCCACGACCCCAACGTCGACCCCAAGGGAGCCTGCGTCGGCGCCCGGGGGTCGAGGGTGCGTCAGGTGGTAAACGAGCTCCGCGGGGAGAAGGTAGACGTGGTGCAGTGGCGCGACGACGTGGGCCAGTTCATCGCCGAGGCGCTGGGCCCGGCCAAGGTCAAGGAGGTCAACATCGACGAGGAGGAGAAGACCGCAGACGTGGTCGTCTCCGAGCACCAGCTCTCCCTGGCCATAGGGAAGGAGGGCCAGAACGCCCGTCTCGCCGCCCGTCTCTCCGGCTACAAGGTGGACATCCGCTCCGATGCTCCCCCGGAGCCGGAGGAGGCGGAAGAGACCGACGCAGAGGAGCCCGCCGCCGAAGAGACCGAGGAGGCCGCGGACGAGACCACCGAGGACGCGGAGGCGGCTGCGCCCGCTGAAGATACGGAGGAAGGCGACGAGGAGCCCGAGACCCCTTCCGAGGAGCCGGCGGCCAGCTCCGAGGAGCCGGAGGCCAGCCCCGGCGAGCCGGAGGCGACTGCCGAGCCCATGTACGACGACGAGGACGAGGTCGCCGATCCGTCCACGGACGAAGGTGAGTCCGAGTGAGGGTCTACGAGTTGGCCCGTGAGCTGGGCATCGAGTCGAAGGAGCTCCTGGAGCAAGCCGAGGAGCTGGGAATCGAGGTGAGCACCGCATCGTCGGGTCTCAGCGATGAGGGAGCCGAGCTGCTCCGTCTCGCCTTCAGCCCCGATGGGGAGGCCGCACCCGCCGAAGCGGAGGAGGCAATCGAGGAGGTCGCCGAAGCGGGGGAGCCCGAAGTCGAGGAGCCCGAGGCCGTGGAGGAGGCGGAGCCCCGAGCGGAGCCCGAGGCCGCACCCGCCCCCGCCGATGTGGAGATCGCGGTCATCGACCAAGGGGCGACGGTCGCCGACTTCGCCAACGCCATCGGCCAGCCCACCGGCGAGGTGGTGAAGACACTCCTGGAGCGTGGTGTGCCCGCCGGGGCAAATCAGCTCATGCCCTCGGAGTTGATCGACGAGATCGCAGAGGTTTTCGGGTACATCGTCGAGATCGAGGAGACAGCGCCGCCTCCGGCAGTCGCTCCCCAACCAGTTTTCGAGGATTCCGAGGAGGACCTGGAGTCCCGTCCCCCGGTGGTCACCGTCATGGGCCACGTCGACCATGGCAAGACGACCCTTCTCGACCATATCCGACAGGCTCACGTGGTCGAGGACGAGGAAGGCGGGATCACCCAGCACATCGGGGCCTACCAGGTCGAGGTCAACGATCGGAAGATCACCTTCATCGACACCCCCGGCCACGAGGCCTTCACCGCCCTCCGGGCCAGGGGCGCCAACATCACCGACATCGTGGTCCTGGTGGTCGCCGCCGACGACGGGGTCATGCCCCAGACCGTGGAGGCCATCTCGCACGCCAAGGCGGCGGGGGTGAAGATGATCGTCGCCATCAACAAGATGGACCTGCCCACCGCCGATCCGCTCCGCGTGCGCACCGAGCTAACCAACCATGGGATCGTCACCGAGGACCTCGGGGGCGACGTGCCCAATGTCGAGCTCTCAGCCGCCACCGGCCAGGGAGTGGACGACCTGCTCGAGGTGATCGACCTCATCGCGCAGCTCGAGGAGTTCAAGGCCAACCCCAAGCCGCAGGCGTCCGGTGTGGTCGTCGAAGCCCAGCTGGAGCGTGGCCGGGGAGCGGTGGCCACCGTCATCATCCAGCGGGGGACGCTTCGCCAGGGAGACCCCTTCGTGGCCGGCCCCATCGCGGGCCGGGCCCGCGCCCTGCTCGATGACCAGGGGGAGAGGATCAAGTCCGCCGGTCCCTCCACCCCGGTGCAGATCATGGGTTGGGATGACATGCCGTCCGCCGGCGACTTCTTCAGGGTGATGGAGAGCGACAGGGACGCCCGCGATCTCGCCACCGAGCGCCAGGAGGAGGAGAAGCTCGAAGCCCACGTGGCCCCGAACGCCCGGGAGCGTCTCGAGGGTCTCCTCGACCAACTGCGGACCGAGGACGCCACGCTGAATGTGATCATAAAGGCCGACGCCCAAGGGTCGCTGGAGGCATTGAGGGAGTCGATCGGGAAGATCGAGCGGGAGGGGGGCAAGATCCAGATCATCCACACCGCGGTCGGTGGTATCAGCGAGAACGACGTCACGCTGGCCGAGGTGACCGAGTCGGTCATCGTCGGCTTCAACGTCCGTCCCGAGCCCAAGGCGAGGAAGACCGCAGAGGAGGCGGGTGTGGAGATCCGCACCTACGGGGTCATCTACGAGCTCCTCGACGAGATCGAGCTCCTCCTGGTGGGCCAGCTCGCCCCCGATGAGGAGGAGGTGGTCCTGGGCACCGCCGAGGTCCGGGCACTGTTCAGAGTGCCCCGGGTGGGAACGGTGGCCGGCTGTTACGTGGTCGAAGGGGTGGTGCGTAGGAGCGCCAAGGCGCGGCTTCTCCGGGACGGCGTCGTGGTCCACGACGGGATCATCGCGTCGCTGAAGCGGTTCAAGGACGACGTCCGCGAAGTGGCTTCCGGGTTCGAATGCGGGATCGGGTTCGAGGACTACAACGACGTCAAGGAGGGCGACAGTATCGAGGTGTACGAGATCCGAGAGGTCGCCCGCACCTGATGCGTGCCGCGGCCCTCAGGGTCGAGTTGCATCTGCCCGGTCCACAGTCCCTCAAGGCGAAGCGGGCGGTGCTGCGCCCGGTCATCGACGGCATCAAGCGGCTCGGCTCGTACAGCGTGGCCGAGGTCGACCATCACGATCTCTGGCAGCGAGCCGCTATCGGGGTGGCGATCGCCGCCCCGGACGGAAAGAGCCTGGGAATGCAGTTGTCGAAACTCCGCAACTACCTTGACTCCTGTCTGGAGGTCGAGGTCATCGACCTCTTCGTCACCGAGATGGAGGAGCCGGAATGAACGGTTCTGTGAGGAGAATTGTGAGGTATGCGGTCATTTTTCCTCACAGAACGGGCAGGAGCCGGAGTGAGTGACAGGATGCTCCGGGTCAACTCGATCATCCGGGAGATCCTCGCCGAGGAGGTGGAGCGGCTCAACGACTCCCGTCTCGAGATGGTGTCCGTCACCGGCGTCGACACCGCCGCCAACCTGCGCACAGCCATGGTCTACATCGACGTCCTCGGAGCCGACGACCACGAGCCCGCCCTCGCAGCACTGAGAGGAGCCTCCCGGCGACTCCAGGCCGCCATCGGCAGCCAGGTGCGCATGAAGTACACCCCGGCACTGGAGTTCGCCATCGATCCCGGGGTGGTCGGCGGCGAGCGGATAGAGGCCATCCTTCGCGAGCTGGCCCGATCCAAGGAGGGCGAAGATGAGTGAGGCCAGGGCCCTGAAGGAGGCGGCTGAGCTGATCAGGGAGGCCGATGACATCTCCCTCGCCTGTCACGTGGGCCCCGACGGTGACGCCCTGGGGTCGATGCTGGGCTTCGGTCTCGCCGCCCGCAACGCCGGAAAACGGGTCGTCGCCTCGTTCGGGTCGCCGTTCGCCGTCCCCGGGAACCTGAGCTTTCTCCCCACCGACCTGTTGGTCCCGCCCGGTGAGTTCCCCCCCGAGCCCGAGCTGATGGTGGTCTTCGACGCCGGGTCCGCCGACCGACTCGCCGAGCTCGGTTCGCACGCCTCCAAGGCGGAGAAAGTGGTCGTGATCGACCACCACGTCACCCATGAGGACTTCGGCGACGTGTCGTTGGTCGACCCCACCGCGGCGGCTACTGCCGAGCCGGTCCACGACCTCCTGGTCGAGCTGGGTTGGGGGATCACCCCTGAGATCGCCCAGTGCCTGCTCACCGCACTGGTCACCGATACCGGCCGTTTCCTCTACGCCAACACCTCGCCCCGGACGCTCCGTCTAGCAGCCGAGCTGCTGGCCGCCGGCGCCGAGCAGACCCAAATCGGGCGTCACGTATACGAGCAGGCCCCGTTCGGCTACCTCAGGGCGGCCGGCGCCGCCCTGTCCCGTGCCCATCTCGACCGGGAGAGGGGGATCGTGTCCACCAC
>CAZAHX010000204.1:0-4260 GCA_964485005.1 uncultured Acidimicrobiaceae bacterium
CATCGCTGAAGGAGCAGGGGCAGCTCCCGTGGCGGCCGTGATGAACGGCTCGGTGACCGGCGCCCGGATCGTATGCGTCATCTCGGGCGGAAACCTCGACGCCCGCACCCTCGCCGCCATTCTCCAACAGGAGCCAACTTGATTCATCAGAGACCGATCAATACTCACAGCGCATAACGTGAGGCAGCCAAACACGTAATCGGTAGAACCACCCGCCCTCGAACCGGCAATCGGCGCTAGCAGTAGACGAGTGACGCGCCAACGCCTCATGCGACGGCGAGTTCGAACGCAAACGGCAGGCCAGGTATCTGTTCGACGCGGCCGCCTGAGCGTTCCCACCTGTCATCAAAGCGAGGGACTCGACGGTTTAGGTTGATGAAGGCTCCCGGAAGGTTCCTACCTATATGTCTGACGAAACCACCGGAGATACCTTCGATGACTTCGTCCGTGTGGCCGAGGAGCGGCTCACCTTCGCGTTCGCAGCCTCATACGGTCCGGAACTGGGGGTCGAGGCCACAGCCGAGGCGCTGGCCTACGCCTGGGAACACTGGGAACGGGTGAAGGCGATGGCGAACCCACTCGGCTATCTGTATCGCGTCGGCCAGTCGAAGGTTCGCCGGCACCGGTGGCAACGCCCACCTGTCGCACCGGTGCCGCATGACTCCGATGAGCCGCGCTTCGAGCCCGGATTGCTATCTGGATTGGAGGCTCTTTCTCGGAACCAGCGAGTCGCGGTCGTTCTAGTCGGAGGCTTCCAATGGACGCAGAGGGAGGTGTCCGATCTGCTGGGCATCTCCAGATCGAGCGTGCAGAAGCACTACGAGCGTGGGATGCGACGTCTGAGGGAGAGCCTGGAGGTGACGTCAGATGTCTGACCTCGGCACGGAGCTTCGTCGGTACTACGAGACGGTCGTGGACCGTGTCGACACCGAGCAACTCACGGTGCCCCACGGGCTGAAGTCCTCCTGGAGGACAGGCATGGCGGTGGCGCTCGGTACCGCTGTCATCACGCTCATCGCCATTGGTGTATGGGCCTTTCTCACCGGACCCTCCCCGGATGTCGCCGAGCCGGTGCCGACGACACTCGCGCCTCCTCCACCTACGGAGCCACTGCCCGAGACTCTCGATCCATCGGTGATCGTTCTGGCCGATGGCACCGAGATTGCCTCCATCCGGGAAGGCGACTTCCTCTCACCTAGAGGCTACGACCTCCTCGTCGATTACCTGTTGCGCGACCTGCCCGGCCACCCTGAGTTCTGGCCCGTCGATGGAGACGGTTTACGAGCATTGGGTATCCGCCCTGCCCAGAACACGGGGCTCACGGTCCGTCTCACGATCGATCCGAGCGTGCAGGAAATCGTCGAGTCTGTCATTGCCGCCTGGCACGACGACCCCGAGACCTTCATCAGTGTCGTGGTGGTGGACAACGAAACCGGGGGTGTTCTTGCCGCGGGACCCGCTCAGCGGCCGGCCGGCGGTCAGTTCGACCCGGAGCGTCGCCTAGCGGCGGCCTCGCTCGCTCAGGTGTACACGACGATTGCGGCTCTCGAAGCGGGCATCTCCCTGGACTCGATGTGGGATGCCTCGAGCCCGCAGACCTTCACCTCGGAGGACTGGCTTGGGGAGTGGACCGTCCGCAACGCAGGTTCGTCGGCACCACCGATGAGTCTGGAAGACGCTCTCGTCAGAGCCGTGAACACGGTCTTCGCTGCAGTTGGGATCGAAGTCGGGCCGGAGGCGGTCATCGACGCGGCGACTCGTCTCGGGGCCCATCTGGCCGGAGCGGACGACCCGATCGTCTCGGGGGACTCAGAGGCCAACCCACCTCACACCGTCGCCATCGGGGCCGGCACCCTGGACAGTTTTGACGCCGCTGCGATATTCGCCACTCTCTCCAATGAGGGAAGACAGACCAAGCCTTTCCTGGTCGAGTCGATAACGGGCTCGGCGGGTGCAGTCATCTATGAGGCCCCGCTGCCGGAGGAAGTGACCGTGGACCCCGATGTGGTCGCCGCGGTGAGAAAACCACTCGCCCGGGTCACCACCGAGGGAACGGCGGCGCGGGCGATGAGTGGGTTCGACCAGAATCTGCAACCGATCGGCAAAACCGGGTCTGCCCCGAATTACACCAATGCTTGGTACGTCGGGTCGACCGAGCGATACACCGTCGCGGTAGCGGTCGGAAGAACCGACGGACGGCCGCTCGAGGACGTTCGATTCAAGGGGCAACTCTATTCCCGGGTGTTCGGGGGATCGGTCCCTGCACCTGTCTGGGTCGAGATCGTCTCCGAGCTGCACAGAATCCCCTAATCGGCCGAGCCCAGCTGTCCGCTTTCGACGGAGGGCTCAACAATCAGGCACACTTCTGCCGATGAGGCGTCGACCGTGTTCAACCTGATCAATCCGGACGGAAGCGTCGTCGACCGTCTCCCCGTCACCCTCGAGGAGATGCGGTACCTCTATGCCGAAATGGTCGAGGCCCGCACCTACGACCGGAAGTCGATGGCCATGCAGCGCCAGGGGCGTCTCGCCACCTACGCCCCGTTCCAGGGTCAGGAGGCCGCCCAAATCGGTGCAGCCGCAGCCCTCCGAGACGACGACTGGGTGACCGCCACCTATCGCGACGCCGCCCTCAACTGGCGGGCGGGCTACCCCTGGGAGCTCCTCATCCTGGGCAGGACCGGTGACGAGCGGGGCGGGCAGCTGCCCGAGGGGGTCAACATCCTCCCCCCGTCGATCACAGTGGGAGGGCATATGATCCACGCCGTCGGGCTGGCATGGGCCGAGATGCTGAAGGGAACGGGCCGGGTCGCCCTCACCTCCTTCGGGGACGGGGCCACTTCGGAGGGAGACTTCCACGAGGCCATGAACTTCGCCGCGGTCTACCAGACCCCCACCGTCTTCTTCTGCCAGAACAACGGGTATGCCATCTCCTACCCGGTCGCCGAGCAGACCAGGTCGGAGACCATCGCCGAAAAGGCCGCCGCCTACGGCATGCCCGGGGAGCGTGTCGACGGCAACGACGTGGTGGCGGTGCTGGTAAAGGTGCAGGAGGCAGTGGAGCGTGCCCGCTCCGGGGGCGGCCCCACCCTCATCGAGGCGGTCACCTACCGCATGGGCCCCCACACCACCGCCGACGATCCCGGCCGCTACCGCGAGGACGCCGAGCCCGACGATTGGGAAGAACGCGACCCGCTGCGCCGGGTCCGCATTCTCTTGGAGAAGGCGGGCGGATGGAGCGAGGAGTGGCAGAGCGACCTCGAGGAGGAGGCTTCCCATCGCATCGAGGCCGCAGTTGAAGCGGCCGAGTCGGTCCCGCCCCCCACTCTCGAGGAGATGCTCGCCCGCATGCTGGCACCCAGCGCGGAGCCGGAGCCGGAATGACCGAGCGAACCCTGGCCCAGGCACTCAACGACTCCCTCGACACCGCCTTGCGGTCCGACGACCGAGTCATCCTCCTCGGTGAGGACATCGGACGCACGGGCGGCGTGTTCCGGATCACCGATGGGCTTCGTGACAGGCATGGCGCAGAGCGGGTCTACGACACGCCGGTGGCCGAGTCGGGGATCGTCGGTGCCGCCTTCGGCATGGCAGTGGCCGGGATGCGGCCGGTGGCGGAGATGCAATTCATGGGTTTCTCCTATCCGGCCTACGACCAGATCATCAATCACGTCTCCCGGATCAGGAACCGCTCCAATCACCGCTTCACCGCTCCCATGGTGATCCGGATGCCCTATGGCGGTGGGATCGGCGCCGCCGAGCACCATTCCGAGTCGACCGAGGCCATCTACGCCCACATCCCGGGGTTGAAGGTGGTAGTTCCCTCCACCCCCCGTGATGCCAAGGGTCTGCTGCTCGCCGCCATCGAGGACCCCGACCCCGTGGTGTTCCTGGAGCCGATCCGGCTCTACCGCTCGGTGAAGGAGGACATCCCCGACATCTACTACCGGGTGGACATCGGGCCGCTCCGGGTGGAGCGTCCTGGCGACGACATCACCCTGATCTCCTGGGGGGCGATGATGCGGGAGACCCGGCAAGCGGCGGTGGCCCTCCAGGAGGAGGGGGTGTCGGTTCAGGTCCTCGATCTGCGAACCCTCTCGCCGTTGGACCGCGATGGGATCGCCGAGGCGGTGTCGAAGACGGGGCGCGCGGTGGTTATTCACGAAGCCCCGCTGACCGCAGGTTTCGGGGCCGAGGTGGCGGCAACCATCCAGGAGCGATGTCTCTACGAGCTGGTGGCCCCGGTGGAGAGGGTGACCG
>CAZAHX010000205.1:0-4233 GCA_964485005.1 uncultured Acidimicrobiaceae bacterium
GCCTAACTACCTCGAGAACGCGCCGTGCGAGCCGCCTCGAGATTTCTCGAGGCGGCTCGTCCCAAATACGGGCCTAACTACCGGAGGTTGTAAGGCCCGATTTGCCGACTCAGCGTCGGCACTTGTCCTGGTTACCCTCGTTACGCTCAGGTCCGAGCGCCCGGGAAGGAACAGGTACTTGGAGATTTGCTCGGCCAGTTTCGCCTATCCCCAGCACGCGGGTCCGATACGGGCCGAGCTGGCGAGACGCCTCATACGCGCCCCGGCGCTCGAGGTCGGCTTTCTGCTCTCAACCTGTCTTCGCGTCGAGGTCGTCGTTGCGGGGCCGGAGTCCAGGCTCCAAGAGGCGCTCGTCGAGCTCCTCGGCGACCTGCCTGACGGAGCGCGCCCCCAGATCCGCCGGGGCGAGCGGGCCGTGGGCCACATCTATCGGATCGCTGCCGGCTTGGAGTCGCCCATCCTCGGTGAGCAAGAGGTGCTGACCCAGTTCCGCCAGGCCCTGATCGAGGCGGAGGAGTCCGGCCAGGTGGCCGGGCTCTTCGCCCGACTGCTCGAAGGCGCGGTAGGGGCCGGGAGGCAGGCCCGGGAGTTGATCCCCGGATCGCCTCACAACTCACTGGCGGCGGTGGCCGCCCAGGCGATCGGCACCGTCGATCGGGTGGCAGTGCTCGGGGCCGGGATCATGGCCGGGGCCATGGTCGAGGGTCTGCTCCAGCTCCCCGCCCCGCCCCAGGTGACCGTGGTGGCCCGTCATCCGGAGAAAGTCGCCAAGAACGACCTGGTCCAGGTGCTGCCCTTCGAGGAAGCCCGCCGGGTCCTCGACACGTTCCCGGCGGTCGTTTCTGCCACCTCGGCCAAGCATCGCCCCATTCCCGACGAGGTCCTCGCCGGGATCCTGAGCGCGAGGGCGACACCGCTTCTGCTCGTCGACATGGCGATGCCCCCCGATTTCGCTCCCCCCGAGGAGGCCGCCGTCCGCTACATCGACATCGATGATCTCGCCAGGATGGCCGACCGGCGGGCGCGCTCCGACCAGGCAGACGCCTTCGTGGAGAGCGCTGCGGCCACCGCCTACCGGCAATATCGGGACCATCACGAGATCGGCCCGCTCATCGGGAACCTGGTGGAGCAGGCCGACTCGCTCGTTGATGAGGTGGTGGGCAGATTCTCCGGAAAGTTGGTCGGTTCACATGACGAGGGGGTTCTCCGCCAAGCGGCCCACACCGTGGCCCGGACGCTGCTTGCCGGACCCATTTCCTATCTCAAGCAGGAAGAGCGGTCCGCCGAGGCGATCGACGTCATCGCAGACGCCTTCGGCGTCGATGATGAGTGACCTGAGGATTGCCACCCGCAGGTCCCGACTCGCCCTGGCTCAGGCCGGTGAGGTGGCCCGGCTACTAGAGGCGGCCCACCCCGGCCTGGAGGTCTCACTCGACGAGGTGACCACCGCCGGCGATCGTGACCGAACTACGTCGGTGACTGCGCTCACCGAGGTGGGAGCCTTCGTGCGTGCCGTCCAGGAGAGGGTCCTCGACGGGCAGGCGGATCTGGCAGTCCACTCCTGCAAGGACCTGCCGGTGGACGGTCCCTCGGGGTTGGTTGCCTTCTATCCGGGGCGGGAGACGCCTTGGGACGTGCTCTGCGGTCATGATCTGGAGAGTCTTCCTACCGGTGCCCGTGTGGGGACCGGAAGTCCCCGACGCGCCGCCCAGCTGAGGGCCTTGCGGCCGGATGTCGAGGTGAGCGACATAAGGGGCAATGTCGACACCCGGCTCGAGAAGATGCACATCGGCGAATTCGACGCCGTGGTTCTCGCCGAGGCCGGATTGCGCCGCCTCGGCCGAGAGGACGAGATACGGCACCGTTTCTCGTTGGAAGAGATGGTCCCCGCCCCCGGCCAGGCTGCCCTGGCGGTCGAGGCGCGGACCGACAGCCCGGCAGTCGGGCTTCTCGAAGCCATCGAGGACGAAGACACTCGAAAGACAGTCGACGCGGAGCGTGCCCTGCTGGCCCTCAGTCGGGCCGGATGCCGGTCAGCCCTCGGCGCGCTCGGGGTCGTTGAAGACTCCGTGATCCGACTGACCGGATTCGTCGAAGACGAGGATGGCCCCCGATCTGGCCGGTCTGAGGGAGCCCGGGCCGATGAAGTCGCCAGTCGACTGCAAACGGTCCTGGGGTTGTGAGGATGGGCCGCGTCGCGATCACCACGGCGGCCGACCGCTCATCCCTTTTCGCCGACCATGCGCGGAATCACGGGTTGGAGCCGGTCCTGTTGCCTTGCATAGAGGTGAGTCCCGCTGATGATGCCGTGCTCCACGATGCGAGGGCGCTGGCCTCGGACGCCGATTGGCTCGTGGTCACCTCGTCCCGAGCCGTTCGCGCCGTCTGGCCTCGCGGGGGGATGCCACCCCTACCGGTGGCGGCGGTGGGCCCGTCGACTGCTGCGTCTGTCGAGGAGGCCGGCGGCACTGTGGGTCTCGTCGGCGACGCTGGTGCAGGGGCGCTCGTCGCTCGCCTCGCCGAGAGGGCTGGGGGAGCATCCGTCTTCTTCCCACACGCCACCGGCGCCGACCCATCGACCGTCTCGGCACTCGAGAGGGAGGGTGTCGAGGTGAAGGCGGTTGCCGTCTATGAGACCAGACCCGTCGCCCCCGGGACCGACCCCGTCGACGCGGTCGCCTTCGGGTCGCCCTCCGCGGTTCGAGGCTGGCTCATCTCCCGGCATCTGGAGGGTCTGGTGTTGGGGGCGATCGGCGAGACCACGGCGAGGGCACTGGCCGATGCCGGGCGATCCCCACAAGTCGTTCCCCCCCGGCCGGACTTCGAGGACCTGATGGCACATCTGGCCGACCACTTGAGACAGAGGAGCCCCGTATGAGCGAATACCCGACGACCCGGAGCCGGCGACTGAGACGCAGCGAGGCGCTGCGGAGACAGGTCGCCGAGACCCGTCTTCATCCTGCCTCTTTCGTGCTCCCGTTGTTCGTGGTACCGGGGCGCGGAGTGTCCAACCCGATCGGCTCGATGCCGGGTCACTCGCAGCTCTCGGTCGACGAGCTGGTCCCCGTGGTCAAAGAAGCGGTGTCCGCCGGTGTCGGTGGCGTGATCCTCTTCGGGATACCGGCCTCCAAGGACGAGACCGGCTCGGGGGCCTGGGACCCTTCCGGCCCGGTCCCTACTGCGATTCGGGCCATCAAGGACCAGGCCGAGGAGATCACGGTTTGGGCCGACGTATGCCTGTGTGAGTACACGAGTCATGGGCACTGCGGAGTCCTCGACGGCGAGGTGGTGGACAACGACCGGACGCTTCCCTTGCTCGCCCAGGCGGCAGCCGCCTATGCCGCGGCCGGGGCCGACGTGATCGCTCCCTCCGACATGATGGACGGGCGGGTGGCCGCCATCAGGGAGGCGCTCGACGAGACCGGCCATCTCGAGCTGGCCATCTGCTCCTACTCGGCCAAGTACGCCAGCGCCTACTACGGGCCCTTCCGGGAGGCCGCCGAGTCGGCGCCGGCGTTCGGGGACCGGCGGACCCACCAGATGGATCCGCCCAATGCCCGCGAGGCGCTTGCCGAGGTCACACTCGATCTGGCAGAGGGCGCCGACATGGTGATGGTCAAGCCGGCCGGCCCCTACCTGGACGTGATCGCCGCGGTGCGCGCCCGGACCGATGTGCCGGTTGTGGCCTACCAGGTGTCCGGCGAGTACTCCATGATCGAGGCTGCTTCCGCCAACGGCTGGATCGACGGTGATCGGGTCATGCTGGAGTCACTCACCTCCATCGCTCGGGCGGGAGCCGGGATCACCCTCACCTATTTCGCCACACGGGCGGCTCGGGCCCTGTCCGAGGTCTGAATTGTCCCCCAAGCCGAAGTCCGGGTCGTCCGAGTGGTACCGGCGCGCGGTTGTGGTCATGCCCGGTGGGGTCAACTCACCGGTGCGTGCCTTCAAAGCGGTGGGTGGCAGCCCCCCTTTCATCGCCTCTGCGTCCGGTGCCCGGCTGACCACCGTGGACGGCGAGGAGCTCATCGACTTCATCGCCTCCTGGGGGGCGCTCATCCTGGGCCACGCCGAGCCCTCGGTGGTGGCGGCGGTGGAGGAAGCGGCTAGACGAGGGACCTCCTATGGGGTGCCGACGGCTCAGGAGGTGGAGCTGGCCGAGCTCGTCGCGGAGATGGTCCCCTCGATGGAAGTCATGAGGATGGTCAACTCGGGCACCGAGGCCACAGCCTC